>JBMTVN010000008.1:0-35471 GCA_049451415.1 Limisphaerales bacterium
TTGTTGGACGGGCGGTATTATCTGGATGGGGGTGATGGTAAGCCGAATGCTTTTTTCGGTTACAATGAGTCATTGGAGGCGTTGGGGGCGGCGATGTCGGGGAGGCAGGCCGTGGTCTTCGAGCCGGGGAGTGTCTTGATGAATGTCAGGGCGGCTACGATTGCGGAGGAGATGGGGTTGGATTATCTGCTGGTGGCGTGTGGGCAGGAGTGGCGTCGGCCGGACCTTGTCGCAGCTACGGGGGCGCGGTATATCGTTCAGGTTAATTTTCCGGAGGTGCCGAAGCTGCCGGATGATTCGGATTGGGAACAGGTGGAGTTGGACTTGTTGCGGGCCTGGGACTGGGCGCCGGAGAACCCGGCGGTTCTACGTGAGCGGGGTCTTGGGGTGGCGCTGACCACGGCGGGTTTGAAGGATCGTAAGGACTTCAGGAGGAAGCTCCGGTTGGCCATTGGGCGGGGGTTTTCGAGGCATGATGCTTTGGCAGCGCTGACGACCGTGCCGGCGGCCTGGTGTGGGGTTGCGGGGGAATTGGGGACGATTGAGCCCGGGAAGCTGGCGAACCTGGCGGTGGTGAATGGGGACTACTTTGAACCGGAGGCAGAGGTGCAGGGGGTGTGGGTGGAAGGGGTGTGGCATCCGGTGATCAGTCCAAGGAAGAAAGCGGGCAAGGAGGGAGACAAGAAGGAGGAGGCTCAGGATGATGTGAGGCTGGCGGAGTCGCCGATGTTGGGGCGGGGGCCATTGACTGAGGCGGGTGTGCCGGTGTGTTTCCGTAATGCGACTGTATGGACGTGCGGGCCGGAGGGGGTGCTGGAGGGGGCGGACGTGTTGGTGGGGGCGGACGGGAAGATCATTGGTGTTGGGGTGGGTTTGCTGGCGAGAGTGCGACTTTCAGTGAAGCCATTGGAAGTGGATGCGACTGGCCTGCACATGACGCCGGGTTTGATCGACTGCCACAGTCACAGCTTTGTTTTGGGTGCGGTGAACGAGATGAGTTTGCCGTCGACGGCCATGGTAAGGATCGGGGATGTGGTGAATTCGGAGAGTCCGTTTATTTACGAGCAACTGGCTGGGGGGCTGACGGTGGCGAACTTGCTGCATGGTTCGGCAAATCCGATTGGCGGTCAGAATGCGGTTGTGAAGTTGAGGTGGGGGGCTGGGCCGGAGGGGTTGAAGGTTCGAGGGGCTCCCGGGGGAATCAAGTTTGCCTTGGGGGAGAATGTAAAGCAGTCGTATCGGGCTGAGCCGGGAACCCGTTTTCCGCAAAGTCGGATGGGGGTTCCTGTGTTTATGGAGAACCGGTTTACAGCTGCGAAGGAATATCTGGCTGCGTGGGGTCGGTTTGAAAGCGGGCAGGGAGAACAGCCGCGTCGGGATTTGGAACTGGAAGCTCTGGGAGAGATTCTCCGGGGTGAAAGGCTGATTCACTGCCACAGCTATCGGCAGGATGAGATTGTGGTTTTCCTGAGGACGATGGAGGCGGTCGGTGTGCGGGTAGGGACGCTGCAGCATGTATTGGAGGGTTACAAAGTGGCGGATGAGATTGCGGCCCATGGGGCGGGGGCTTCGGCCTTCGCGGACTGGTGGGGGTACAAGTATGAGGTGCGGGATGCCATTCCCTACGCGGGTGCAATTTTGCATGAGCGCGGGGTGGTGGTTTCTTTCAACTCAGATTCCTCGGATTTCGCCAGGGTTTTGAATCGGGAAGCGGCCAAGGCGGTGAAATATGGTGGGGTGGATGAGGCGGAGGCCTTGAAGTTTGTGACCTTGAATCCGGCGAAGCAGCTGGGGATTGATGAGTGGGTGGGGTCTTTGGAACCGGGCAAGGATGGGGATGTGGTGGTGTGGTCGGGGCATCCGTTTGCGGCGGACAGTGTGTGTTTGCAGACGTGGATTGAGGGACGGCAGTATTTTGATCGGAGTCGGGAAGGGGCACGGGTTGAAGGACTGCGGTTGGAGCGGCAACGGCTGCTTGCGAAGGTCAGGAAAGAGTCGGGAGAGAAGAACGGGGATGAGGGGGCGGCAGAAAACGACTCCATGGACTTTTTCCGGTCGGCATTGGAGATGTATCGAGGTTTTGAGTATTCGTGTTGTGAGGGGCACTAGGAGGGCGATCGCATGGCCAGCTTTATGAAATTGTTTTTACTGCGGAGAGTGCTGCTACGCTGTCGCGTTTTGGCGGTGGTGGTTGGGTTGGTATCAGGTGTGAGGGGTGGGGCGGGCGAGTTTATTCTGACCGGGGGCGTGGTGCATACCGTTTCAGGTGGTGTCCTTGATCCCGGTTACGTTGTGGTGCGAGCGGGGGAGATCGTTGAGGTAGGCGCAGGGCTTCCGGAGGGAAGGGCTGATCATGTCACTGAGGATTTGGACGGGTTACATCTGTATCCGGGCCTGATTGATGCGGCCACTGTTTTGGGATTGGATGACATTCAGGGGGTTCGGGCGTCGGTGGACAGCCGGGAGGTTGGAGCGTACACGCCGGAGGTGGAGGGGTGGGTATCCGTGAATCCGGATTCGGATCTGATACCGGTGGCGCGGGCCAACGGATTGACGCATGTGAATATTGTTCCTGATGGGGGTGTGGTGGCGGGGCAGAGTGCGCTGATCCAGCTGGATGGTTGGAGTGTGGAAGACCTGGTTGTACGGCGTCGGACGGGGTTGAACGTGTACTGGCCGGATTACCGGCTGAACCTGTCACCGGAGAGCAAGACCCCCCTTCAGGAGCAGGATATGGTGCGGAGGCGGGGGCTGATGGAGCTTGGGGAGTTCTTTGAGCAGGCCGGGTCGTATGCGGGGCAAAGGTCAAAGACCGAGCAAGCGGTAGGTGTGGTTCCGTCTTGGGAGGCGATGTTGCCCTATGTGCGAGGGGAGCTTCCGGTATTTGTCCATGCGGATGAGGAGCGCCAGATCCGCGCGGTATTGGAGTGGGCCAAGCGGGGGGGGATCAGGGTGGTGATTTTTGGGGGAAGGGAAGCCTGGCGGTTGGCTGGGGAACTTGCATTGGCGGAGGTGCCGGTGGTGTATCAGGCGGTGAGGCAGCTTCCTGCCGGGAGCGTGGACGGATATGATATTCAGTTTCGGGCTCCGGCGCTTCTTGGGGAGGCCGGGGTCAAGGTGGCGATTAGCCTGAGAAGTTCGATGGAGGAGACCATGGCGCGGAACCTGCCTTATGAGGCCGCCTTGGCTCGAGCCCATGGATTGAGCGAGCTTGAGGCGCTCAGGAGCGTCACGCTTTATCCGGCGCAGATACTTGGTGTTGGCGACCGGCTGGGCTCGATTGAAGTGGGGAAGGAGGCTTCCATGGTCGCGGCGGACGGGGACTTGCTGGATACGAGGACGCAGGTGCGCCGGGTTTGGATTGGTGGAAAGAGCACTTCGGTGGAGTCCCGCCACACCCGCTTGTATGAGCGGTATCGAGCGAGGCCGCGGGCTGTGAACCGTTAGTGGCCCGGCGGCGGAACGCGGGATGTCTACTGGCTGTTGCGGCACTCTTCTATGAGGCGGGTATAGACGCGCTCTGCGTGGTCATAGGCGGAGTGGAAGTCGGCGATCTCGTCCTGGTCGATGAAGCGTTCCTTTTGGGACCGGCACTGTTTCACGCCGGCGAGGCACCATTCTGCGCTCTTGAGTGAAGCGCGGATGGGCTTGTTATTGATCTCAACAAAAATGGGGTTGGTATGGGATGAGGGTAGGATACGGATGGCGACCCAGCTGCTTTTATCGAGGTTGATATCGAAGTTCAGGTCTTCGAGGTGACCGTCGGCGATGATTTCCTGTTGGGCAACGGGGTAGCCATTGACGATGACTTCGACGGGGACCTTGCGGGATTGCTGGACACGGGCCCATTCGATGCTCCAGAAGGGGCGGGCGCCTCCACCCCAAGGCGGTTCAGCTTGGGATTTTTGGCTGAAGTGAGGGTTGATTGCTTCGGGGAGCATGGCGGCTACCCGGGCTGAAACGCGGACCTTGCCCGGTTTCTTGAGGAGGAGCGTGCTATCACCGTGGCCCATGGCCTGGTCATTGACCTTGAAGCCAAGGAGGTGACTGCGTCCGTCCCCCACGTAGTTCCGGCCTGCACGGATACCTTCGCACCAGGCTTCGTAGTTGAGCTTGTCACCAAGCTCTACGTAGCTGCGGCCTAGTCCGACCTTTTCTCCGTAGATACAGGGGAAATCGGTTTCACCGCTGATGCGGGTCTGGAAGCCTACGTTGAGGGTGTGGTACCAGATATTGAGTTCCCAGATGTAGGGGGTATCGACGGTGGAGACGAAATCGACGGCTGGGACGAGGTCGCCGTTTGGTCCGGGGACTTTATGGGTGACATCGACGATGTATTCATTGGCGCCGATTCCATCAAATGGGGGGATCTCGTAATTGGGAAGTTGAGTTGAGCTGGTGGCCAGTCCCCAGCCGGAGTGGGCGGGGCCGGCGAGTGCACCCTGGGCTTTGGCCCACTTGAGGGTATTGAGGCAGAGGGTGGGCCAATGGTCTTTGGAGGTGCCGCCGGGATACATGTCGTTTTGGAGGCGCAGCAGGCAGAGATGGCCGCTTTCGTGGGAGCCGAAGCCGGAGACCTCGACATCGTAGCGGAGGAGGTAGGGGTATTGGGAGACCGAGTCGTTTTTGCCGGTGAAGAATTGCTTCTGGTAATCGAAGCAGGGTCCCCAGGTCAGGTTGGCGCCTACCTTGAGATCCTCGCCCATGATATGGCGTTGCATGTCGGGCGCGTGGACACCTTCGGTGGGTTTGGTGTAGTGGGCGCAGCCGGCTGCGTGGATATGGTGGTCCCCGGACCACCAGCCCATGAGTGACGGATCGATCCAGCGTTGGACCTTGAAGCTGAGTTCGCGAGTGGCGGCGTCGATCTGGACCTCGCGAGTTTCGGGGATGGACTCAGGGCCGCGGTCGAACCGGATGGTGTAGGTTCCTTGGGGGAGGCGCAGGGTTTCCCCATCAGCGCGGTAGACTTGGGGGTGGAAGGCGAAGTCGGGCGCGGTGCGTTTTGCCTGTGAGGGGTAGACCCTGCCGAGGTGGTCACGGATCTCAAAGGAGGCGGTGGTGGGCTGGTTGTTTTCGTCCTTAATGTGAAGGGTGATTTCTGGTGAGGGCAGGCAGTTGAAGAGGACATCGGCATCGTTGCGGAACCCGATGTCCTGGGTGCCTTGGCCGACGTTGAAGGACATGCGGGCTTCGCGTTTGCCGGCGTCCCGGCTGTAGAGCTGGATGATGCGGTATTCGAGGTCGAGGCCGGTGAGAGTCTTGGTTAGCGGCTGGGCATTGAACAGTTGGAGATCGAGCCAGCGGTCTGTCAACTGGCTGGCGTCGGAGTTATGCAGGCTGATGGCTTGGGGGCTGTCTGCCTTGAGTTCGGCGGTGGTGCCGGCCTCGTTATGGACCTTGACCAGAAACTGGGTCCAGCCTTGTTCCTGAAGCGTGAGGCTGGCGGGGCCTTGGCTGACTTTGACCCGCATTTCCGGGTTGATATGCACACCATAGAGGGCGTAGCGATCGAGCGTGGATTGGAGGGAACGAACTGCAGCGGACTCGTTGCGTTGCGCCAGGGCCGTTTCGATCTGCTGTCGATCTGCAGTAGTCGGGGGAAAGCCCAGATAGTCCATGGCTTCCAAGAGCCGCTTAACCTGAGATTTGAAGGGCTGTGCCTCTACGGAGATCTCAGAGGGGAAGTCGGCCGCGGTTGCGACAGAGGCCAGGAGGAGGGCGAGAAGGGCTTTTTTCTGCATAGCTTTCGTGGGTTAGGCGAGGGACAGGCTAAGCAGCTGGGACCGGCTGGACAACCGCAAAGATCAATCAATGTGATGAAGATTAGCAGATCAGCTCACTCTGGAATCTAGCAGCGCGCACAAAGGGACAGACCTCTTGGGTTCCCACGATTGGCGGACACGATAAAGGGACAGACCTTTTGTGTTCGCGTCAGAGGTCTAAGATCTTGATTCGAAGCCGGTTATGGAATCCCAGGTGATTCCGTTGCGTGGGCGGGGGATGTGAAGGGGGTTTAGGTGACGGCGGCGTAAGTCCAGGCTGCAAGGAGGGCTCCGAGGACGGGGGCTAGTGTGGGGACCCAGGAGTAGGCGAAATCGCTATTGCCTTTCCCGGGGATGGGGAGGAGGGCATGCGCGATGCGAGGTGCGAGATCTCGCGCGGGATTGATGGCGTAGCCTGTGGTGCCGCCGAGGGAGAGGCCGATGGCGAAAACCAGCAGTCCTACGGGGATGAGTCCGATACTGCCGAGTCCGATGGGGATATTTTCATTTCCTGGTCCCGGGGGGATATGGAGGGAGAACTTGGGGCTGGTGATAAGGAAGATGGGGAGGATGAGGGCGTAAGTACCCAGGGTTTCGCAAAAGAAAGCCTGTTTGAGGTTTCTGATATTGGGGGCTGTGCAGAAGCAGGCCAGTTTAAGGTCAGCTTCCGCTGTTGCGTGGAAGTGGTCGCGGTAGAACGCGTAGACGAGGCAGGCGCCGGTGAAGGCTCCTGCCATTTGGGCGAGAAAGTAGCCGGGCAGGGAGGCTGCGGGCAGTTGTTTTGCGGCCGCCATGGCTATGGAGACGGCTGGGTTGAGGTGTGCACCGCTGAAGGGGGCGGCGCAGAAGGCCCCGACGAAGACGGCGAAGCCCCAGCCGGCAGTGATGACGATCCATCCAGCGCCGTGGCCTTTGGTTTTGGCGAGGACGACGTTGGCGACCACGCCATTTCCGAAGAGGATCAGCAGGGCGGTACCGATGAATTCAGCGAGGAGGGGATTCATGGGGTGAGTTTTGGTTGCGTTTCTGCTTACGCGCTGGGTTGTTCCCACTCTCGAGCGCGTTGGAGGGCTTGAGACCAGCGCGAGCATCGGTGGGCGGCTTCATCGGCGGACATGGCTGGTTCGAAGGCCCGGTCGATTTGCCAGGAGGCTTGGACTTCTTCATGGCTTGCCCAGAATCCGGTGGCAAGTCCGGCCAGGTAGGCGGCTCCGAGTGCGGTAGTTTCGACGGTTTTGGGGCGTATTACCGGGAGTTGGAGGATGTCGGCTTGAAACTGCATGAGCAGGTTATTGGCCGAGGCGCCGCCGTCGACGCGCAATTGATGAAGACTGCCCCCGGTATCCTGCTGCATGACCTGGAGAACATCAGCAACCTGGAAAGCTATTCCCTCGAGGGCCGCCCGCGCGAGGTGTCCCTTGGAGGTGCCGCGGGTGAGGCCGGTGATGGTGCCGCGGGCGTATTGGTCCCAGTGGGGAGCGCCAAGTCCGGCGAAAGCGGGGACGAGGTAGACGCCGGCGGAGTCAGGCACCGTTGAGGCGAGTTGTTCGATCTCGGCGGAGGAAGAGATCAAGCCCAGCTCGTCGCGCAGCCATTGGACGACTGCTCCGCCGATGAAGATGCTGCCTTCCATGGCGTAATGGGTTTGGTGGTTGGTTTGCCAGGCGACGGTGGTGATCAGCTGGTGCTTGGAGGGGACTGGTTTGGAGCCGAGTTGAGTTAGCAGGAAGCAGCCGGTGCCGTAGGTATTTTTGCCCATGCCGACTTCGAAACAGTTTTGGCCGAAAAGCGCGGATTGCTGGTCTCCGGCCATACCGGCGATGGGGATCGGGCCGCCGAAGAGATCTGGTGTGGTTTCGCCGCAGACACCACTGGTGGGGACGATTTCAGGCAGGATTGCGCGGGGGATA
Organism: Limisphaerales bacterium; assembly: GCA_049451415.1. Lineage (GTDB taxonomy): Bacteria > Verrucomicrobiota > Verrucomicrobiia > Limisphaerales > JAHDYP01 > JBMTVN01. Next base: position 7,676 of record JBMTVN010000008.1, read on the forward strand.
TCCAGCAGTTGGAGGAGTTCTTCGTCCCAGCACTGCTTGTGGAGGTTGAAGAGCATGGTTCGCGAGGCATTGCTGGGGTCGGTCACCGTTCGTTGACCTCCAGTTAAATTATAAACCAGCCAGGTATCCACCGTGCCGAAGACGAGTTCCCCTTTTTCCGCCCGTTCACGGGCCTGGGGGATGTTATCGAGCAGCCAGCGGATTTTGCTGGCTGAGAAATAGGCGTCGATGACGAGGCCGGTGCGATCCTGCACGAGTTTTGCGTGGCCTGCGGTCTTGAGTTCGTCACAGAAGCTGGAAGTGCGGCGGTCTTGCCAAACGATTGCGGGGTGGAGGGGTTGGCCGGTTTTTCTATCCCAGAGCAGAGTTGTCTCCCGCTGGTTGGTAATTCCGATTCCGTCGATATCGTTATAGTTAAGGCCGGCTTTCTGTATGGCTGCGCGGGCCGTTTGAAGCTGTGTTTCCCAGATTTCGAGCGGATCATGCTCCACCCAACCGGGTTGGGGGTAGAACTGGCGGAACTCTTGTTGGGCATCGGCGAGGATGTTGCCATTGCGGTCGAAGAGGATGGCGCGCGAACTGGTTGTTCCTTGGTCGAGGGCAAGAATGGCCTTTTTCATAGTCAAGCGGACTGGGGAGCGCTGGGATTCCTAGGGGAGCAAGGATGGAACGTCAAGCCCGCATGGGGAGGGGGAGGCGGACGATCCATCGTTTGTGGGCTGCGATTTCCCGGTGGGCTTGGGTGCCCGGGGCGCACCTGCGGCGCCAGGGTGCGCGGTATTTCCGATCCAGCCCCGGAGCGGAAGCATCCATTAAATTAGCTGCTTCTATTTCCCATGAATCTGTTGACCTGAAAAAGCGAGCTGTGTTGGTAAGTCATTAATGAATATAATTTAAGTGTCGTGCCCAAGCCTTCCGTTGGGGTCGCTTTGATTGGGGTGGGGGGTGTGTTTGGGGTCGAGGGCGGGGTATGGGGTGGCGCTGGTTTTAAGTCGTCTGGCACGGTGGGGATTATTCTCACCTTAATGGCGGCTAAACTATTGACATGGGGAGGCTGCCATTTTTATGGTCCGCGCGTTCACTATGGCTCTGAAAGCACTTCAGGCGTAATCGTCGGGTGACTTTGGAAGCTGCAGATGAGTGATAACTGTGTCGTATCAACGTTCCAATGAGAAGCATGAGCTGGAGGCTTTAGAGCCCCGGGTTTTGCTCTCCGCGGATGCGGGTGCGGTTGCGATTGAGCTATCCGGGCTGGACTCCCTGGAGACTTTTTCTGATGACGGCGTCATCCAGGAGACCCTTCTGGAGGAGGCTCGGGAGGAGCAGCTTGAGGAGTCCGGTTCGGGGGGGGGCCTCTTTGATAGTGCTGAGGAACTGGGTGTCGTCGGTGGGGAGTCTTCCCTAGGGGGCGCTGATGACTCGGCGGAGGGGGGGGAGGTCCAACCGGAGGGGGTTGCCCATCTTTCTACGGATCCGTCTGCCTCCATTCTGGGGGTGGAGTCCGGCGCGGTTGCCGGTGTATCGACTGGTGCGGGGAGTATGGTCTCCGAATTGGTTGAGACATTGCGTGCGGCCAACGGTCCACCGTGGCACTGGCACCTCACTCCCGAACTGAGCGTTGACCTTCAAGGTGGTGTTCTGGACTTGGGTGAGGATGGGGTTCTGAGTGGAAGTGGTTCCATATCAGGGGGTATCGCAGGTGGAGCATTGATTAGGCCCGGCAATTCGCCTGGGCACATTACCATTTCGTCCTTTAGTCCTGGAAGGGCAACAGTCACGCAGATCGAAATCGAAGGTCTCTCGCAGGGAACAACTTACGATTGGATTGAGGTCACTGGCGCAGCTGAACTCGCGGGGACACTTCAGATCATCTTCAACCCTCAGGGGGGTTATGTTCCCTCGCTCGGAGACACCTTCAGCGTCATCACTTGGGGGAGTTATTCCGGCGACTTTGACAACTGGTTGGGGACCGCTTCGATTGCTGGGCATCCGACTTGGGCTTTGAAGCCGCAGGTTACTCCGGCTGGCTTGAATCTGGTGATTGTCGATACACCGACCATTGCGGGTCCGGTCGGGGCGGCCTTGGATAGCGGCTTGGACAGTTTGGCATCGGTGACTTCATTGCTGGATGGGGTGGGGGCCTTTGCTGCTACGCTTCCACTGATTGGGAATCACCTTGGCGGTCTTTCCGGTTTGGGCTCGGCCATTCAAGCTGCGGTTGCGGACCGGCTTTCGGCTTTCCCTAGTCCTGCCGAGGTGGTGGCAGCGATCGAGGGTTGGGATGGGACGACCTTTGGCGGTTTTGCGCTGAGTGTTCGGGGCGTGCTGGCGCAATATGGCACGCTCAGCGCCGACCCAATGTCTTGGACTGTGAGTCTGGAGCTGACGCCATCCGTTTTGACGCAGGTGTTGTCCGACATTTTGGGTGGCGTCTTTGGTGCCGCTTTGACTGGTGGTCAGAGTGTGAATGTGGGTGGCAGCGTGCTGGTGGACTTCAGCTTTGGCTACGACAGTGGTGCGGGGGGATTTGTTGTGGGGGTGGAATCCTTGGAAGCGAGGGTTGACCTGGCATTAGCTGCCATTAGTGGAGTTGGTTTTTCCTTTTCAACTCCTGCGGGTGTTCAGAGCCTGAGTGGGAACGGGGCGACCATTAACCTGACTGCTTCGGTTGTGGCTACCCCTGACGCCGGAATCCTGAGTGACGGACAGATTACTCTGGCCACTTTGGGTAGTTTGACTTCGGCTAACGTCGGCGACGCGTTCAACCTGGCGAACACGGGGACGCTGGAGGCGGTCTTCCCCTTGGCGGGCAATTTGAGTTTCGCGGGGTTTGCCCTTACGGGGAACTATGCAGTGCATATCCGCACCGATGATTTGTTTCACGTTGGGCCGGAACTGTGGTTGGAGGTGAGCAGCGGGGCGCTTTCCGTGATGGATCAGGTTCTGAACGGTGGCTTCAGTCTGCGTAACACAGGGACTGCGACTACGATAGAGGTCACTGGAGTTTCGTTTGAATTAGGTGCAGGTGGGCAGCGCCTGTTCAGTGTCCAGAATGGCAGTGGGACATTTCTTCTGCTGGGTGGCGAACTGGCTGGCGTCATGACCATGGATTTGGCCCTTGGCCCTGCTTCGGCAAACTTGAGCTTGGCTCTGACGGGGCTGGAGTTGCGCTTCAATACTTCCGAGGGATCGGTTCCTGCCATTAACGGTAACGTGGTCGACCTGCCTGCCGGCCCTTACTATCGTGTCAGCGGTGCTGGCCTTTTGGGGGTCGGGACGCCTGCTCTGGGTCTGAGCGGCGATTTCCTTTTCGAGTTGCTAGATAACAATGGGAACCCTGCTGACGGGTATGAGGAGGTGGCCATTGCGGTGGCGAACGGCGTCTTTAGTTTGAGTGATGGCGTGACTGGCCTGGTGAATGTGAACCAGGGCACCGGGGTTCTGGTTTACACTGGGGCGGGGCTGGTGGGTAGCTGGGACGCGGAGGTGTCACTGCTGGTATCGGACTTGGATTTGGAGGGTGCCTTTACCGTAACGCTCAACGACACGGGCAACCCTTACAGCCGGACTTTTGATGTTAACGGCACTGAGGTGACGCTGGATGTGGTAGCTGGTCCGTATCTCAAGGTAACGGCTGCCGGGGCGGCATTGGGCGAGCATGCACGGTTGAGCGTGTTAGGGACTATGCTCACGGGCGACTTTGTTTTTGAGCGGGCAACCACCCTGGACGGCGACACCCTGGTGACTGTGGCTGCCTCGGCGGTGAGTCTGGATCTCGGGACTCGTACGAGCGATCTGCTCTCTGTATCCAATGGTTCGGGTTTGTTTCTCCTCAGCGCTGCCGGCCTGGCTGGCAGTGCCTCGGTGGATATGGCTTTGGATGTGAGCGGCCTGGGCCTTTCCGGCACCTTCAGCCTGACCTTCAACAACACGGCGATTGCAGTTAGTGAGACCGTCACCGCCGGGGGGAGTCCTGTGACCCTTAATGCAGGGGCGGGTCCATTTCTCGAAGTAGAGGGTGAGGGGGTCACTTTCACCGTCCTGGGCGTGTCCATGACCGGGGACTTCGGGTTTCAGCAGCGGACGACTGTGGGGGGTGAGCAGGTTGTCACCGTGACGGCGAACAATGTCGCCTTTGATTTGGGGACCAGCCTGCTCTCGGCTACGGGGGGCGAGGCGTTCTTCATCATCATGGATTCCGGAATGGCGGGTGAAGGAGAGATCACGGTCCATGTGGATGCCTTTGGAGCATCCTTCTCGCACACCTTCAGCTGGGCGTTTAACACCACGGGGTCGGAGAAGGACCATGAGGTTGATCAGGGTGGAGAGCGGCGGCGGGTCAGGGTGGATGCTGGTCCCTTCAACAGGATTGATACCGGCAGCCTGGTGGATATCTCGATTGAGACTGGAGGAGTGGACTACACATTGAATGGCCGGTTTATTCTAACGCTGCACAAGGGGGATACAGACTATGTGACGGTTGCGGCTTCCGGGGTCTCCACCACGCTATCGGCTGGGCCGGTTGGGTTATCCGTTTCTGATGGCGCAGGCGGGATGGTGATCTTTGATGCGGGGATTGCCGGAGAAGTCCGGGTTGGGAGTGCGAATTTGGCGGGCGTTCCGGGTATTTCGGTAGAGGCTCAGAATCTCGCACTCCGTTTCAACACGACTGGGGCAGAGGTAGGCAACCCGGACGCCGTCCTTATTCCGATTAGCGATGATGCGGCCGACGACATTTCCCTGCAGTTTGTCGGGTCATATTACGCTGATTATTTGTCGGTTGAAGGCAGTGCAAGGGTGATCATTGCAGGCGCGGTGACTTTGGGTGGGGATTTTGTATTCGAGCGAGCGCGGCTTGATACCAACAGTGACTCCTTGTTGGAGGATGTGTTGAAGCTTGGAGTCACGGGGTTGCACTTCGATTTGGAAGCTGGCGGGACCTCGGTTGTTTCATTCCACAATGGGAACGGCGCCTTCATTTTAATGACCAATGGCCTCGCCGGTGAGGCGGAACTGGAATTCCAGGTTGGCATCATCGGCTTGAGCGGGTCGATCGCCCTTGAGCTCAATACCACCGGTGCAGCTGTTGTCAGTGCATCCGTACCTACGCCGGAGGGGACGCGTCTGTTGGATCTTGCTGCGGGTAACTATGTGCGGGTGCTGGTCGATGGTCATTTGCATCTGGGGGCGATGGCTCTTCCGTTCACGGTCGTGGTTGAGGTGAGCGGGGGTAACGTGGAATTCCGTCGAGCTTCCGACGATGAGCTGTTGGTTTCCGTTGATTCCACGGGGACCATTACCCTTGGGCCGACGCTGGAGAGTCTGGCAGATTTCGATTTCGCCAAGGCCAGTCCTTTTGACTGGGTCATGATGTTGAGGGAGCTGGGTCTATGGTTTGAGAGCTTTCAAGGGTCCGAGTTGTTTGAGGTTGAGATTCCTTTCACTGGGGGCACAACCCTGGGAGACGCTTTGGATTGGTCGCAGCTGTTTCTGGATACCATTTACAAGTATATGGTGAGCGTGGAGGTGCAATCCACGACGATGACGGAGGGTGGCGATGTCCACACGGGGGCCTTGGCGGGCGAGACCCTTACTATCCAGCTAGGTGATGAAGCTCCGGTGGTGCTGACACTGAACGACGTGACCGGGGACGCACTTTCACGGGATGCGGCGGAGTTGGTTGATATTTTTGCTGCGGCGATTTCGGGTGCGGGTTTGTTTGGGCGGGTGGAGTCGAGACTGAACAAGGATGGGCGCGTGGTGATCGCACTTTTGGAGGAGGAAATTGCTGCGGGGTTGAGTCTGGGGATCGCGGCCGGTTCATCCACCTTGCAGAGCCTCGGCTTTGGGACGGGGGACAGTGACACATCGACCATCGACCAGCTGGGTGTCTTGACTGAGCGTTATGGCACTGAGGACTTTGTTGAAGTCCTGGCGGACATTCTCAATGACGGATTACTGGATGGTGATGGTGGTGTCACCTATCAGGCGGCTCAGCAGGTCTATTCCTACAGTGTGAGCCAGTCTCTGGTGTATGACACCATGGACCTATTTGGCCGGAGCAGCCTGCCATTTGATTTCGACTGGGAGCTGGGTCCGATTGCCGGGGCTGAGCTCACGGGTGCGCTGGAATTCAGTGCGGAAGTTGGTTTTACCTTTACCTTGGGATTTGACCTGGGTGCGGCTGAGGTGCCGAGGATTCTCAGTTCGACTTCGGTGCCTGTGCCGGCGAACGGGCGCATCAGCGAGGACGCCAAGTTTGGCATTTACTTAAATGACGAACAGCCGGTGTTGGCGGGCACGTTTGATTCTCTCTACCCCCTGACGTTGCTGGCTGGTTCCACTGCCGACAACAACAGCATCGAGGATCTGGCGACCGATCTGAACGCCTTGCTTGCGGGCACGGCCTATGGGGACGGGTCTTTGGGGGATATCCTCATCGCTCAGAAAGCGGGTAATGGCCTGGCTATTTCCGTCCGCGACAGCCAGCTCGGTGTGATCAACCGCATCACGCTGGTTTCTCCGAAGAATGGGGAGTTCAACACTTTTGGCTCGGAGATGGGTTTTGGGATGGACGTTGTTGATCTGGACGGCCTGGAGTTGACCACGGCTGATCAACTTTACGTCTCGGTGGCAAATGCGCCCATCAAGGGGCTGTTCATTGAGGATGTTGCGATGTCAGGCAGTGTTGCGGTGAACACGACTGCTGACGGCATTGACGGGAGCCTGAGGTTTGGTTTTGTGGAGATCACGACCGAGGACGGAGCATTTGGCACCCTGGCTTACGATGGTGTGACTCCGGCACCTTTTGCGGTTTCCCTGGGCTTGGAGGATCAAACCACCGGGGAAACGAGGTTTTACTTTCGCGACCTGATGAACGGGACGTCCTCGGATAATTTGGCCAACATGGTCCCGGCTTTTGAGTATCAGGGCAGTCTGCTGGCGCGGCTCGACAACATTAAGGCCGCCGGGCTTGGGTTCTCGATGCCTTTGGGCAGTAATCCTGAGGTATCGGTGTGGATTCCTGACCTGCACGTGGTTGACTACAATCCCGGAGTTTACGACGAGGTGACCAACAATACGGGAACCTTCGTTACCTATCCCGATTTGTCGGCGTTGCAGAACTTCACCAGTCTAAGCTTCACCCAGATCATCCGGGCGCTGAATGCGATTGCGGACCAGCTATCTGAGCTCAGTGCCTTTTCTTTCCTGGATAGCAAACTGCCGGTGATCGACATCAGCGTGAACGACATGGTTGATTATGCCGCCAAGTTCGCGGAGCTGGTGGATGGGGCTGCGGACGGCGGAGCGGAATCAATGCAGGAGGCGATAGCGGAGTTGGAGTCCCAGATTGAGCTGCTGTTTGACCTCGACCCGAGCGCGTTGAGCATTTCGCTGGACGACTGGGGGTTATATGGCTTGAGCGGCCTGGTATCCGGAGGGGTTGATGGAGTGGCGCACGCGACCTTGGAGCTCAACCCGTTTGGGAGCAACAACGCGATCAAGATCAGCACCAACGCAGGGAGCTTGGGTATTGCGGGGACTTTGAATGGAGCGACCTTGAGGATTGTTGCTGATCCTTCCGTGACAGGTACCTCGGCCACGGCGACCTGGGATCCTGATGCGCTCGTATTGACCGTTTACGTGAATTCGGGCCACAGCACTGCGAATGCGATTCTGGCGGCGATCAATGGGTTGGGAGGCCCATGGTCTGCGAGTTTAGGGTCGTTGGACGCCGGGAATACCGGCTTGGGTGTTGCGGCTATATCTGCACCGGTGACGACTGGAGGGATCAACGGCTCGGTCGCTTCGAAGGCTTGGGTGATGCCGGGTGGGGACAACAATAACTTTACCATCACCAGTTCAGATTTGGCGTTCAGCGGGGGCTTGAACGGGAGTTCCATCAGGCTGGTTGGGTCACGGGAGATTGACGGCAATGCGGCCCGCATCAGTTGGGACGACAATGCAAAGCTGCTCCTTATCGAGATCAACCCCGGGGTGACGAGCGGTCAGGTTGTGGTGGATGCCATCAACGCGGCCTCGACTCCGTGGAATGCTGCCCTGGCTCCACCGGATAACGATGGGTTGACCAATTCGGGTGCTGGCCCGATCACCACCAGCGCGCTTAAGTTCTCCTTCAATTTCACGGCCGCTTACGCCGATTCCCTTCCCTTCCAACTGGATCTTCAATCACTGGTTTCCCAGCTCGCCGGGGATAATGCCGCGGTTCGCGCTTTTCTGGAGTTCGCCACCACGCTGGTTCAAGTCGGTGGCTCGGGTTATCTCAGCGTCAGTGCGAGTGCCGAACTGCAGCTTGATTTCGGATTGGATTTGACCACCCCGGGTAGTGTTCGTCCCTTCTTTTATGACACGACAGGGATAACCCTGCTGGCCAAGGTTCTGGGGACGGACATTGAGATTGAAGCTTCTCTCGGGTCGGTCCTGGGGATTTGGATTCGTGGAGGACAGATCACACTGGACAAGGACGGTGATCCTGAGACGGACGCCGGGGACGGGGATCGTGGGGCTGAGTTTCGTCTTGGTTTGAAGGACAACAACGGGGATGGGCGGCACTATCTGGACGAGGCTTGGTTTGATGGCGACAGCATTGATCTCAGGATGGACGGGGGCGTGAGCGCTACGCTGCCTGTGTATGCACCTCTGGAGACGATTCCGCTTTCCGGTGACTCTGACGACAACGGTGACGGGTATCCGGACAATTATCTGGTGGTAGAGATACCGGACTTAGTCCGGATGTTTATCAACGAGGCGGTTTCCACCGAGGCGCAGGGGTTGGCGCGGGTTGTCCCGTTTGGTGGTAGGAATAACAACCTCGAGATTATCAGCACGAACCCGGCGCATAATAATTTCGACATCATCTTCCTTGATACCCTTTCTGGTGGCGGGGCCAGCGCCATTTACGATAGTGCGGGCAACACCCTGACGGTAAATATTGACGCCGGTGTGACCACTGCCGCCGCGGCGGTGACGGCCATTCAGGCGGCGGTCGGGGGTGGAGGATCCTTTGCGACGACCGGGCTGACCCTGGATGATAGCGGCGCTCCGAATGATGGTTCGGGTGCGCTGGAAAAACTTGCGTTAATCGCGCCCGACTTCGGCACTCTATTTGACGGGCTTGAGTTGTGCGATGTGTTGGCCAGCAGCAGTGGGGTTTTGCTGGATGGTTTGGATGCGTTGCTCGGGAAGATCCAGGACGGGCTGAATGCGATCGTCTACAATACCAATCTGCCTTTGATCGGGAACGGTTTGCAGGGCGCGGCGAATTTCATTGATGACTTCCGTTCGGGCCTCCTGCTGAGCTTGAGGCAGGAGGTGGATGCGGCTGGAGGCAACGGTTTGACTGCGTTGGAGAACGCGATCAAGAAGGCGTTCTGGAACACCCTGGGGCCGGATGGCCTGGATCTGCTGGTCGATTTTGAGACTGGCGAAGCGTTGGACATATCGGCGGGCTACAGCCAGCTTGATGTTGTTCTGGATTGTGAAACCGGTTTGGTGGTCAACGTCAGGCTCAGCAAGACCCTTGATCTGCTGGATACTTCAGAGAACCCCATCGACTTTGACATTGGCATCCCGGGTTTTGGGCTGGAGGTTGATGGCAACGTGAGCCTGTCCATCGGGTTTGACTTCAAGCTCGGATTTGGGGTCAGCCTAGAGGAGGGCTTCTTCTTTAACTCCTCCTTGCCGACCGAGGACCCTGAGTTGGTGATCGAGTTTTTGGCGGAAATTCCGGGCCTGCACGCGGGAGGTGAGCTGTTGTTCCTGCAACTGGATGTGATGGACGATCCGGATGACCCGAGCTTCTTCAGGGGTTTCTTTGAGGTTGACCTGCGGGATCCGGACAACAATGGACGCCTGACCTTTGCCGAGCTGACATCCAGCGGGACGCGGTTTGGTGATTTGATTGATGCGAATCTGGGGGCAGAAGCGGATATCAATCTGGACTTGGCAGCCAGCTTTGGTGGGCAGGCCACATTCCCTCGGGTTCTGGCGGAGTTTCACCTGGACTGGTTGGCTGATCTTGACTCGGGACTTCAGGCTCCGCAGGTGTCCTTCACCAACGTCCAGCTGGATCTGGGGAGTTTCATTGCTGACTTCCTCGGCCCGATCCTTGAGGAGATCCAGAAGATTACCGAACCGGTTCAGCCGATCATTGATATCATTACCGCTCGTCTGCCGGTTATCTCCGACCTGGCCGGGAGGGACCTGACATTGCTGGATTTGGCGGAGATGTTCGGGCTGCTGGAACCGTCAACCGTCCGGTTTATTGAGAGTGTCATTCAGGTGGTGGAGTTGATCAACGATCTGGAGGGGCTGGGTGAAGGGGAGATCCTGATTCCCTTTGGCAGTTTTGCCTTGGGCGAGGACGAGGATGGGAACCGGACATCCATCCAGCCCCTGGATGAGGTGGTGAACCGCACCATGGACGAGATTGCCGCTGCTGCTGCTGCTGCGACAGGTCCGGGGGCCAGTTCGAGTTATGCGAGCAAGACTTCTGGTTTTGTGAGCGATGTTGGCAGCCTGGACAACTTCAAGATTCCGTTCTTTGAGAATCCTGCAGAGCTGTTCAACCTGTTTATCGGGGAGCCTGTCAGCCTGGTGGAGTGGCGGATGCCGAAGTTCAAATTTGAATTCACCTACACCCAGAAGATACCGATTTATCCGCCCCTGTATGCGCAGTTCGGGGGTACTGTGGGTGCTGAATTCGAGATCGGATTTGGTTATGATACCTATGGCATCCAGCGGTTTGTAGAATCCGAGGACAAGAACTTCCTGGATATCCTCGATGGCTTTTACGTGCTGGATTACGACAGCGCCGGCAATGAGCGTCCGGAGATCCGTCTCTATGGTGAATTGTTCGCCGGTGCCTCCATCAATCTTCTGGTTGCTGAAGCCGGTGTGAAGGGTGGTTTGGGATTTGAGGTGACGTTTGACCTCAACGACGTGGAGGAGGATGGCAAGGTGCGGGTGAGCGAAATCGTGGCGAATGCACAGATTGACCCGCGGTGCATTTTTGACATTGAGGGTCGGGTGTATTTGTTCCTGGAGGCCTTCCTGTCTGTGGATCTGTGGTTCTTGAGCATTGAGAAGACGTGGAGGTTTGCCGAGATCACGTTGTTCTCATTTGATATTACCTGTCCTGAGCCGGTGCTGGGTTCGAACAGCAGCGGGGGCGAGTTCACTGGTGGCGAGCTTTACCTCAACTTTGGCAGTCGGGCTGCGGACAGAGAGGAAATTGACACTACCGACAAGGCAGAGATCGTGTTGGTCAGGAGCGTGGGCGGAGTGGCCGGAAACGAGACCATTGAAGTTCAGTGGGAGAGCTGGAAGCAGACCTTTGAGGGCGTGACCAAGGTCATTTTGGAGGATGCAGGGATTGGCGATGACTATCTCGACTTCCGCGGGGTCAAGTCCGAGGTTGAGGTCCACGGTGGGGAGGGCAACGACACGATCTTTCTTGGTGACGGGGCTGCGTCGACCGCTTATGGGGATGCAGGCAACGACACCATCACCGCCGGGGTTGATTCAGGGGCAACCGGGGTGGTGCTGGCAGGTGGCAGTGGCAACGACATTCTGACTGCAGGGAGCGCGGCCATCACGATTTACGGTGATGGTGGCAACGACACCATTACGGGGAGTGGATTCGACGACCTGCTTTACGGAGACGATGGTTCCGGAACGGTGAGTGACGGGGCGGACATCATTGATGCCGGGGCGGGGAATGACGAGGTGTATGGCGGATTGGGGAACGATGTTATCGAGGCCGGGGAGGGGGATGACTGGGTTTACGGTGGAGGGGGCAACGACACGATCAGGGGGAGTCGGGGTGATGACATTCTGGACGGTGGTCAGGGGGATGACAGGATGTATGGCAGTTCAGGCAATGACGTGCTGGTTGGGGGGGCTGGCAGCGACTGGGCCAACGGTCATGGTGGAATTGACCTGTTGATTGGCGAGGGTGAGTCCGATCTGAGGATTGGGGGTGTTGCCTTTGAGGTTGCGAATGCCGCAGCTATTCGTGCTGCCGTAGCGAACATTCCGCGCAGTGGTATATCCATTGCGAGCATTTCAGGGGGATCGAGCACCTACACGGACAGCAACGGGAATGTTCGGGAGAATGCAGGCAATGACATCTTGATTGGGGGAGGCAACACGGACGTGCTGTTTGGCGGGCCGGGCAACGATTTCCTTTATGGCGGCAACTTCCTGAATCTCGGCGAGACCGGGCTGATTGAGGAGGATCACAACGACTTTTTCGATGGGGGTACCGGCAATGACACCATTTTTGGTGATGACGCCATGGGCCGCACTGGAACGCGTGATACCGGGATCGCGATCAACTCTGCGATCTTTTACGACTTGAACTGGAATGGTGTGAAGGACGATTCGGAGACTGGTTTTGGCGGGGTGACAGTCGAGCTTTACCGCAATGATGACGTCCTGATAGGCACGACCGAGACGGAGGTGGATGGCTCATTCCGTTTCATGGGTCTGGATGCGGATCGTTACTATCTGGTGTTCAGTTTGCCCACCGGGCTCAGCTTCACCACGCCACTGGCGGGGGGTGATGCGGAGGTTGAGGACAGTGACAAGGACAGTGACGTCTATGACGGCACGGTGTGGGTGGTTCCAGCTGGTAAGGTTTTGGGCCAATCGAAGGACTTCGAGCTGACCTTTGATGAGACAGAGAGTTCGATTGCGGCAGGTTACACTGGTCTTCCGCGGGTCTCTGCGTCCGATGTCTATGTGGTGGAGGGCAATACGGGGGTGGCCTACGCGAACATTGTGGTCACGCTCTCTGGTCCACAGCTTATCCCGGTTACGTTGGATTACGTGACGGCGAACGGCGATTCCGGAGGGGTGATGGATGCTACGGAGGAGAGCGGTGATTATGGGTTCGTCTCGGGCACCCTGTTGTTTGGTCCTGGAGAGACCAGCAAGACGATCAGCGTTCCGGTGTTCAGCGACGGGATTTACGAGGAGCACCAGCAATTCAGGCTTTTGCTGTCCAACCCATCGGCAGGCATTCAGCTGCCTGCCAGTCCTGAGACAGAGGTTCTGGTTACAATTCTGAACGACGATCCAATCCCGCAGATCTCCATTTCAGACTACTTGCCGGAGTCACAACTGGATGAGAATGGGATGCCGTATTACACCGTGGGTGAGGGTGATGATGCACGCTTCATCATCTCGCTTTCCAACCCCAGCATGTATGACATTGATGTTTGGTATCTGGTGGATGCGGCCTATGACTGCGGATGTGATCCGAACCCGGCCACTCCGTCGCCACTCTTTGCGGACGGGGATTATATTCAGCCGGTGCCGACCATGGTGACCATCCCGGCCGGGACAACACAGATTGCGATTGAGGTGCAGCTTGTGGACGACCTGCTGGATCCGATCGATGAATACGACGAGGTCTTTTACGTCGATCTTTACAATCCGACCTACGCCCGACTGGCAGACAGCAGGGGTATGGGCGTGATTCCGGATGATGATCCCGAAGTGTCGGTTTCGATACATGAGGCGGGTAATCCGGGGAGTTTTGAGTTGTGGATTCCGGAAGGTGACATCGGTTTCACCTATGCCTGGCTGGAGGTCAGCTTGAGCAAGGTCAGCGACAAGGTGGTTACCGTGAGGTATTCCAGTGCTCCGGGAAGCGCGGTTGAGTCCGTTTACAGCGGTGGCGAGGACAACAAGGACTACGAGGGGCTGCCTTACGGCTACGTTGATATTGACGACCAGGATCTTGTGTTCAGTCCGGGCGAGACCAGCAAGCTGCTGCTTGTGAAGGTTTACGGCGACGAGATCAAGGAGGACGATGAGTTCTTCTTTGTGAACTTGATCGGGGCGGAGAACGCGGTGATCGCGAGGAATTCCCTGGTAGAGAACAACCACGTCACCATTTGGATCCAGAATGATGACGCGCTCCTCTTGGGGGATGCTGGTCCTTGGAGTGTTTTCTTTGGCAATGTGGAGTATGGGGTGCAGGAACCCGATTCTGGATTGACCTTTGCTTTGATCGATATCCATCGCACACCCGGGAGCAGTAACGCCGTGGCGGTCTTCTACACCCAAGGCGGAACGGCGACAGCAGGCGCGGATTACGGTGAGTTGTTCAGGGAGGTGGTGTATTTCGAGGGCAATTCGACGGTGAAGAGCCTTTTAATTCCGATTTATGCCGATGGGGTGACCGAGGGGGATGAGACAGTTCTGCTGTCCTTGAGGAATCCGACTGGCGGGCCTGTTCGAGGAAGTCCGGATGATGCGGTTTTAACGATTCGCGATGCGGACCTTCCGCAGGCTTCCGTGGACTCACCTTTTGTCACCGAGGGGGATTCTCCGGCCAGCACACTGGTGAGCTTTAAGGTTTCGCTGGATGCTCCAGCTCCGGTAGGCGGGGTTCTGGTGGATTGGCAGACCGTTTCGCTCACGGCGCGGTCTGAACTGGGCATGGATTTTATTGGTAACTCCGGACAGGTGTTCATTCCTGCGGGCGGCCTGAGTGCCACGCTGCAGGTGACGGTGACGCACGATGCTGTGCCTGAGCTTACCGAGCGGTTTGCGGTAAGATTGACCGGGGCGGTCCGTGCGAGCATTGCGGAAGATGGGGAGTTCGGGATTTGCACGATTTACGACAACGATCTTCAGACCATTGAGGGGCGGGTTTTCTTCGATACCAACGGGAATGGTTTCATGGACCTGAACGAGAAGGGCATTGAGGGGGTTGATGTGACTTTAGGCTACATGGTTGGTGCCGTGCAGGTGGATGTCACGGTGCAGACGAATGCCGACGGGTTTTATCAGCAGGCAGGTGTGCCTCTTGGGGCTGTCACAGTGAGTGTGGACGGGAAATCTGTGCAATCTCCCTGGCAGCGTGGTGGTCTGCTCGGCCTGTTATGGTCCGGAGAATACTCCACGACGACGGACAATGAGGTTCAGACCGTTGAGTTTGACGGTACGGTAGGCATCTCTCCTTTTGCTCCTGTTGGCTACAAGAACAGCATCAGTTTCAGCCTGCCTGAGGAGGCTGACGATGTGGGGCGTGGAGGAACTGACGATACTATTTTTGGCGGCCCTGGGGATGACACCATTGATGCGGGGGCAGGTGACGACCATGTTGTTGGCGGTCATTGGCAGACCGCGACTGACGGCAACATGCCGGTGAACAAGGCGGGCTATGACGCGGTGGTGGTTGTGGTCACATCCGAGACTGATCTGGCTGTGGTTTACGGACTTCCAGGTGGTACAACGTTGCATTCAATCTATGACGATGGTCCGGTGTTCTCTGTTATTCCGGAGGAGTTCGCCGGAACGATTAGTGGTCAGATCTGGGTGGATGCCAACGCGAACAGTTCCCAGGGGGTTCTTGAACCATTGTTCACCGGGGGAGTCCTGGTGACGCTGCTGGATTGTGATGGCAATCCGGTGAATGCCGTGTTCTCGACCACTGGCACCTACACCTTCAGCAATCTCTACGTTGATCCGAGCAACCCCACGGCGGAAAGCCACTATGTGGTGGAGTTCAGCATTCCGGAGGACTACGAGTTCGTGAATCCGAATGTTGGTGATGGGAATCCCGACGAGGATCTCTCGGGGCAGGATAATGACGCTGAATTTGTGAACCGCACCCGGGTGATTACGCTGTCGGCTGGTGCTCCGACTGAGTCCTTCATTGATGCGGGTATTTCCAAGAGCAGGGTGCTGCCGGGTGCCAGCGGTTTCGAGTTTAGTCGGGGCACCTACAGTGTCTTCGAGAATGGTGTGGGCTATGTGGAGGTTGTGGTCAGGCGGAGCAATTCCTTCGTCGCCGAGGTGGTTCTGCTGAGGAGCGCGGACGGAGTTGGGCCCAATGGTGCCACCAGCTCGCCTGAGATTACCCGGAATTACGGGGCTACCTTACAGCCTTTGGTATTTGAGGTGGGCGAAACGGACAAGATCGTTTCCATTCCGGTTTACAATCGCGAAATGGCGTTCTGTGAATTCCGTTATTTTTCCATTGAGCTTCGGGACGCGACTGGGCGGCCCTACGACGAGGCGGGGGTTTACATCATTGGTCAGGGAGGATCGTCCATTACCGATGACGACCTTATTTTCGCGGGAAGCGATTGGGATATTGTCCTCGGGGATTCCGGAAACATTCCCGGGTATGCGGTGATTGCTGCGTATGGGGATATTGGGGCGCCTGAGAAGCTGGGTAATCTTGTTTCATACGGCGGACCGGGGAATGACGTCATCTACGGGGACGGGGGCAATGACTACATTGACGGACAGCTTGGGGACGACGTGTTAGCGGGCGGCGACTCTGCTGACATTGTCCTGGGGGGACTGGGTGATGACATGATCACGGTGGGACAGGGGGATGATGACATTCGGGGTGACCACGGGGAAGATACGGTATTCTCGAACCGCGAGGTTGACGGGGTTGTCTTGTCTCCGTTCATTTCGGCTGCGACCCCGGGTATTCTGGAGCATCAGCGGCTGGTTGGCGGGGTGTTTGAGACGTTGAATGAGCATCGCATGCACGATGCGATTGAGGAGGTCCGTTTGTTTGGTGACGATGGGGCCAATCAATTTGATCTGCGGGCTTGGGACGGCAGGGCATTTATCTCCGGTGAAGGTGGGGAGGATACGCTGCTGGTAGAGGCTGCTGCCGACCTTGTTTTGCGGGATGCTTCCTTCCTGGAGACGGTGCTGGCGGGGGTTCTGTACGGCTTTGCCAAGGATGCATCGATCAGCTTGGCCACTGGAGCGACCTACCATCTGGCCTCGCTCGAGAATGTGATTCTGACTGATGATGCCGGGGACCGGGTCTTGGATGCATCGGGTTACTCGCGGTCGGTGACCTTTGAGGTCACGGCGGGCAATGACACGTATCTCGGTGGCACCGGGGATGATCTCTTCGTCCTTGATGGTGATTTGGCCTTGGGAACCAACGGGATTTCAGGCGGGGATGGGGTGGATCTCCTCGACTTTAGCAACACGAGCGCGGCGTTCCAGGTGCGCTTGGATTTGGCTGTTACGGGGATTCAGGAGGTTGTCACGGGGAACGTTTTTGTGGAGCTGCTGGACCTGATTGAGAATGCATCCGGGGGTGACGGTGACGATGAGCTTCGGGGCAACGAGTTGGACAACGTACTGACGGGCGGGCCGGGAGATGACTTGTTGGAGGGTCGTGCCGGTGATGAGACGTACGTATTCGATGCAGACTTGCTGTGGGGACGAGAGACCATAGTGGAGGATCTGTTTGAAGCCGGGCATGATGCGATCGACTTCTCGGGGACCACAGGCTTTTCGGTTGAGCTGAACTTGTCCGTGCTGGATGCCTACCAGGTTGTGAACGACAACCTGCAGCTACGCATTATTGGCGAGGGTGTCGAAGAGATCATCGGCGGCAGCCTGAATGACATCCTTCGCGGTAATTCCAACCTGAATATCCTTCGCGGCGGGGATGGCAACGATGTGCTGGACGGCAAGAGTGGCGACGACCTTCTGGATGGCGGGGCGGGCGACGACGAGTTGCTCGGTGGCGAGGGAGGGGAGGTTGAGGGGGACCGTGTCAGCGAGAGTGCGGACACGGATTTTGTGCTTGATGGCAACCTATTGGTACGGGCGAGTGGGGAAACAGATGTGTTGGTGGATGTGGAGAGCCTAGAGCTTACCGGTGGTGACGGGAACAACCGGTTTGAGCTTTCCGGTTGGGACGGTGTCATCGTTGTGGAGGGCGGTGGCGGATTTGACACCGTTGTATGGGGAGCGGACACGGATTTCGTTGTGTCTGACCTTCTGCCCGGCGGTGGAATCCAGGTGGTATTGGCCAGCGGTGGCCTTGGGGAGTTTACTGGGGTTGAGGCTGTGGTCCTTAGCGGGGGGCAGAGTGACAATGTTCTGGATGCCAGCGGGGTCACTCTGGTGGGAGGATCTTTGCCTCGCGCATATCTCACCTTAATTGGAGGTGACGGGAACGACATTCTCAGGGGCAGCGCGGCGGCAGACCGGTTGTTGGGAGGGGAGGGGAACGATCTGATGAGCGGAAATGAGGGCGATGACGAGATTGATGGCGGGGCGGGTGTGGATACGTTGGAGGAAGTTCGGGATGCTTATCTATTTGCTCCAGCGTCGGGGAGACTCTTGATTGATCTGACTGCGGCATCGGGCGATGAGGAATATGATGTGCTTCTGGGGGTCGAGAGTATTGACCTTGCGGGTGGAGCCTCGAACAACCGGTTTGATTTGAGTGGTTGGGTTCAAGGTACGGTGAGTATTGATGGAGCTGGGGGGGATGATTCGATTTGGCTGGTCCTGGAGGCCGAGGACGAGGTTGCGGGGATTGGCGCATCGCTCGTGGTTGAGGATGCGGGGATTACATCCACGGGCTTGGGCGGCGTGATGACCTTCGTCAGCATAGAGGGTGTGATCGCTTTGGGGAGCGCTTATGGGGATGTCATGGATGCCAGTGGTTTCAGCGGGTCGACGTGGCTCCGGGGAGCTGCGGGCGATGACGTCTTTTACCCCGGGAGCGGGGCTACTCAGATTCTTGAGGGTGGGGAAGGGGATGATGTGTTTGTTTTCGTTGAGGACAGCCAGTTACAGACAGTGTTTCTGTCGGGTGGGGATGGTGAGGACACCCTTGATTTCAGCCAGTTTGCCAGCGGCATCAGCGTTGATCTTGGTTTGGTTGGAGTCGTCCAGACCGTGGTGGCTGGCGAGATGGAGCTTTACCTTTCGGCTGAAGATGTTGAGCGGGTGCTCGGTGGGGCCGGTGATGACACAATCATAGGCAATAGCCTGAACAACAGGCTTGGCGGGGGTCATGGAAATGACGTCATCAAGGGTGGTGGCGGGACAAACACGATGGTTGAGGTTGCGGACACCGACTTTGCACTTACAGACGTTGCATTGACGAGTGGGCTGTGTTTTGTGGATGTGCTGGCGGATTTACAGCAGGCCGAACTGACAGGCGGTGCCAGCGGGAACGTGCTGGATGCGAGTGGGTTTAGTGGCGGGGTGCTATTGAGGGGCGAGGGTGGTGATGATCAGCTGGTTGGCGGGGCAGCTGAAGACATTTTAATCGGCGGGCCCGGAGATGATGTGCTACGTGGCGGACAGGGGGATGATGTGTATCGATTTGATGTGGATGAGGTTTTGGGGGCGGACACCGTCGATGAGCTTCCTGGTGGGGCGAATGGCATCGACCATCTGGATTTTTCCGAGACCACTACGGTTGGGATTTCGGTGGATTTGTCACTGACCACGGCGCAGGTGGTTCGCCCCGGCAACCTGACTTTGACACTGACCGACGGGAGCAGCGTTGAGATGGTTACTGGCGGTGATGGGGATGATGTTCTTGTGGGGAACGGGCTGAGCAATACGTTCGTTGGAGGTTCGGGTTCAGACGGGTTCTTTGGGAATGGAGGGCTGGCCGACACCGTTTACGAGGAGCGTGATGCCGACTTCCTGGTTGAGGACACTGAACTGACCATCACCGGGTTCGGGGCAGGCCTGGGCACCACCGAGGTCGACAGTCTTTCGGGGATTCACCGTGTGTGGCTTAGAGGCGGCGATGGGAACAACGTGATGGATGCAACTGCCTTTTCGGGTCGTGTGCAACTCGAGGGTTTGGCGGGCAACGATTCGCTTTACGGAGGGGCTCATGACGATGTGCTTGTCGGGGGGAGTGGGGTGGACTTTTTGCGCGGGAATGGAGGGGACGACCTCCTTGAGGGTGGGGACGGGAATGACATTTACGAGTTTGACCAAAGCTTTGATCAGGGCATGGACACCGTAGTTGAGGTATTTGGAGGAGGTTTTGCCGACTTGTTGGTTGGGGTTGGGCCTGCGGGGGTTGCGGTGGACTTAGGACTCACGACGCCTCAATGGATCAGTGACTTCCTCACCCTCACATTTACGAATGCCTTCCAAGTGGAGTTCTCTTTCTGATGAGCCTGACGCACGAGAGAAACGAATTATTCCGTAATTTGCATATGACCATGAAACGCCCATTTTCTCTGCGGTACGGGCGATGGCTGGTCGTTTCAGCCATCTTCTTACTTATTGCCGGCGGTAATGATGTTCAAGCCCAGGCGGAGGGTGATTACGGAGATGCGCCTGCACCTTATCCGACCAAGGCGCAGGATGGGGGTGCCTATCATAAGGGGCGGGCTGCGATGCTGGGTGCGGTGGTCGATATTGAAATAGATGGGCAGCCTCATCCGTTGGCTGAGGGTGACGACCTGAACGGGGAGGATGATGAGGATGGTGTGGTGTTTTTGACGGATTTGATTCCGGGGCAGCTGGCTGAGGTGGAAGTGTCGGTATCAGGCGCTCCGAATGGCGCCTTCCTGAGCGCCTGGGTTGACTTTGGTGCCGACGGCTCGTGGGACGCGACCGACCAGATTATTCAAGCGAAGCAGGTATTTAATGGGGTGGGGCGATATCGGTTTCAGGTCCCGCAGGAAGCCCGGTTGGATGGGGTATTTGCGCGCTTTAGGATCAGCAGCAATCCGGACTTGAGCCCGAAGGGTATCGCACCGGATGGCGAGGTGGAGGATTACCTTGTGCGGTCGCAGAGTACGGGTTCTTTTGATTTCGGGGATGCGCCGTATGACCAGAAAAACGGACCCTATCTATATCCGACATTGTTAGCCCAGGGAGGGGCGAGGCATCGTATTGTTGAGGGCTTTTGTCTGGGCGAGCTGGTTGACGGGGAAGCTGACGGTCAGCCGGTCTTGGGGGCTGATGGTGACGACAAGAATCCGGTCGGCTCGGCATCTGATGAGGACGGGGTTCTATTTAGTACGGGCGTCGTGGCGGGTAATCTTGCGGAGGTGAAGGTTCTTGGAAACATGTCGGCGAACGATCTGGGTCTTTTGAACGCCTGGGTGGACTTCAATCAGGACGGCGACTGGGCGGATGTGGGAGAACAGATTATTACGGATGAATTCGTGTTACAGGGGGTGAATGCGATTCTCTTCAGTGTTCCGGCTGATGCTTTGGGGGGTAAGACCTATGCCCGATTCAGGTTAAACCGAAGTGGAAAGCTAGGATACTCGGGTCCGGCTGAAGAGGGTGAGGTTGAGGATTACATTGTGAATGTGGAGGCCAGGGCTGCCTATGACTTCGGAGATGCGCCGCAGTCCGTGAATGCGGGTTTTGCGTATCCGACGACCTTAGCGTTTGGCGGGGCTTATCATTCGATCGTTGAGGGTTTCTGCCTGGGGCAAACCATTGATGGGGAGAGTGACGGACAGCCGACGGTTGATGCGAAGGGGGATGACAACAATCCTGCAGGAGGTGGGTCGGACGAGGACGGCATTGCATTTCCTGGACCTTTGCTTGGGGGGCAAAACGTTCCCGTGCAGGTCATGGTGAGTCTGCCTGCCACCATCAAGACCGCATTTGTGTTTGCGTGGGTGGATTTCAACCGGGATGGGGACTGGGCGGATCCGGGTGAGCGTGTTTGGAATGCTGAGCTAGTTGTAGCGGGTTTGAACACCATTCCTATCGCAGTGCCGGCTGATATTTCGTTCGGCAACACCTTTGTCCGTTTCCGGTTGTCGAGTTCAAGGGATGTTGGAGCTGGCGGAGGTCTCCCTGATGGTGAGGTTGAGGACTATCTGGTGTCTTTGGCGTCGAGCATGGATTTTGGTGATGCTCCCCGGCCTTATCCGACGGCTCTGAGTGTTGATGGGGCACGGCACGTGAAGAGTGCGGATTTCTTCCTGGGGTCGAGTGTGGACGTTGAGGGGGATGGTGTGCCGGAGGCTTTGGCTTTGGGGGATGATTTGGCGAATCTCGATGATGAGGATGGTGTCACATTTACTTCACCACTGGTTCCCGGTGCCGGGGCTGCGGTGCGGGTTGAGGCGTCGAGTACGGGCTTCCTTTATGCGTGGGTGGATTTCAACGCCAATGGGAGCTGGGCTGACGAGGGGGAGCAGATTTTTGGCGGCGTTTTACTCTCAGGCGGACTCAACGACCTTGCATTCAACGTGCCCGCGGACGCGGTTCAGGGAAGGACCTTTGCT
The DNA here is from genome assembly GCA_049451415.1 of Limisphaerales bacterium. GTDB lineage: Bacteria > Verrucomicrobiota > Verrucomicrobiia > Limisphaerales > JAHDYP01 > JBMTVN01. The sequence goes on from JBMTVN010000008.1 coordinate 29,722, forward strand.
CGTTTTCGCTACACAGTTCAGGGGAGGGCACTGGGATACACTGGGGCAGCTCCGGATGGGGAAGTTGAGGATTACGCGGTTGAGATTGTGGGTGAGGAGAGTGGCTGTGATTTGAACTGCATGGCGCGGGAGTTCTGGCTGACCTTCCCGGGGAATTACGACCCCGATCCTGTGCTGAGGGCTGAGCCGAGACTGAGGATTCATGGGGCTGCTGGGGCGACGGGTGTTGTGCAGATACCTGGGCTGGCGTTCTCAACGGCGTTCACGGTTCCGGCCACGGGGGGTGGCGTTACCATCAACTTGCCGACTGAGGCCGATTTGGACGACCTGAATGACCAGGTTCGGTCTTTGGGGATACATGTGAAGGCGGACCGGCCGGTGAGTGTTACCGGGATCAACCGGGTTCCCTACACCACGGACAGCTACCTGGGGCTGGGGGTCCCGGTTTTGGGGAGGGTGTATATCGTGCATGGCTTCGGAAATGTGCATGACGACCTGCCTCCCTTGAATGGTTCGCAATTCGCGGTTGTGGGTGTGGAGGACGGTACCTTGGTACGCATTACTCCCTCTGTCACCACGGGCACGCATCCGGTTGGTGTGCCTTTTGACATAGAGCTCAATGCTGGTGATGTTTACCAGCTCAGGAACACGGATGGAGCTCCGGCAGATCTGACTGGCACCTTGATTCGTTCGAGTTCACCAGTTGCGGTGTTTGGCAGTCACCAGTGTGCGAACGTGCCGACGGGGGATCCCTGGTATTGCGATCATCTGTTAGAGCAACTGTTGCCGGTGAATTCGTGGGGCAGGTCCTTCCTGACTGCCCCGCTGATAACGCGGAGTGGGGGGGACACCTTCCGCGTGGTAGCGGCGCTGGACGGGACTACCGTAACGCGGAACGGCGTCGTTTTGGGGGTGCTCAACTCCGGGCAGTTTCTGGATCTGAGCTCGGCCGTGCCGCAACAGATCTCGGCTAATGCTCCGATTTCACTGATGCAGTACGCGAACAGTTCCGACTTTGACGGAGTGCACGACGCGGACCCGTTCATGATGACCGTTCAGGCAGTTAGCCAGTATCAGGCGGCCTACGTTTTATGGGCACCGGATGCGTCGTTTTCGAATAACTATCTGCACTTGATAGTGCCAACTGCAGATACCGGGGCGATTCGAGTTGATGGTGTAGTGGTTGGTGCCGGGGCATTTGCGGCGCTGGGAACGACAGGCTACTCGTATGGTCGGGTTTGGGTCAGTGCGGCTGCCAGTCATACGGTTACGGGTAGATCGCCTTTTGGTGCATCGATTTACGGATGGTCGGAGTACGAGTCATATGGCCATCCGGGTTGCTTTAGCCTGGGGGATGTGAAGGGGCCGACAGTGCAGCCTCCGGTGAACTACGTTTCGGTTTCGGTGGCGGATTACCCCAATTCTCCGGGGCGGGTACCCTTGCCTGATTTCACCGAGGCCAGTTTGGTGAGTGACAACTGTGATCAGACGGTGTTGCGACCGCAGCAGGATCCCAAGGCCGGGACACTGCTTCCACCTGGACGGCATTTAATCCGGTTATGGGCGACAGACATATCGGGGAATGAGGGAGAAGCCTATCTGACCTATGAGGTTACGGACCCCGCTCCTGTGACGATTGAGTGTCCGGCGGATATGGTAGTCGAATGCACGAGTCGTGCAGGCGCGGTGGTGAAGTTCGAGGTGAACGCTTACACGCAGTATGAGACAGACGTCACGGTTGTCTCTGACCCGCCATCGGGCAGTCTCTTCCCGCAAGGCACGACGGTGGTGAAGTGTCGGGCAACCAGTTTGGCAGGGGAGGTAGGCAGTTGCTTTTTCACCGTGACGGTGGAGTGCAACCGGGTGATTCGACTGAACCGCCGTGTGAGTGGGCAGTCGTCACTGGTGTTGGAGGGTTTACCGACGGGGAGCATTGTGGAGAGATCGACCTCGATCAACGGCCCCTGGGAGGTCTACGCGACGGGCGTGAGTTCGGTAGATTTGCAGATTCTGCGCGACCAAGACTTCTTCTTCCGGTTTAGGGAGTAGAGGTCGCAGGTCTCACGTTTCCTGAGTAGATAGGCGGTGTTTCAGGGTAGTTGGGGCTCTGGTTGCAGTATCCGCAATCGGTTCAGCGGCGACCCCTCCCTGGTTGGGGTGGATTTGGTTGCGGCGTGTGCACGATGCGAGCTCGAACACCCCGTGGGCGACAAAGAGTCCTGACTTTAGCGGGTTAGCGTGCCGCGCCTCTGGCGGCATTTGAGCGAAGCGGCCAGTCCCCGGCGGGGTCTTGGTCGTGAACGTGGCAATTCCTACACGACCTTCGGTGCCCGGCGCAGGCAGCAGGCCAAGGGCGCACTCATTCCTAAGCCTGGTATCCGGCAAAGCGGCGACCCCATTGAGTTGCGAACGACTGGGGGTAGACTGGCGAGTTGAACGGAAGTGGAGGAGGTATCAGGCCGCGGCGTATTGGATGGAGCCTACGCTCGCCGGTTTCCACTTGAACGGCAGTTGGTTGACATCCCGGTTGGTGCTTCGCTGGCAGATGGGGACTCTAGGCGTCATGAAATTGCGCTTTCTGGCGCCTAAGCAGGTGGAGAACTGAGAGTCAGGGGAGAGTGATCTTCCCTGAAAAAGCTCGAGGGTTCGAGTTGCAGGAAGCTTAGTTGAGCGATTTCCATTTGAGGTGTTTATAGCGTTCGTGAACCCACTGGAAATCGCGGTTGCTGGCGTTGCCTCCGGCCCAGAAGAAGCTTTGGATACCTTTGGCAGAGTCGGTTGCAGCCTTGATGGTGGTGGCTTCGAGCCAGGTATGGGATTCAGCGTGGCCGTCGGCGAAGGAGAGTGTGCTGGTTTTGCCATGGAACACGGCGAAGGGATCAACCCAGCCCGTATTGGGTGCGACATTGATGACCCATGTGCCGCGGTTAAAACTGCGTGGATCCGCTTCTTCGAGGAAGACCAGAGCTTCTGAGGGTGAGATGACTTCACCTATCTTACGGTAGGGTGGCTGGGTGACCATGTCCCAACTCCCTCCGTTCATGCCGTTGGCTTTGGAGTAGCTGTCGTAGGCCCAGCCGTTGCCGGGGCGCAGGTTCTTCGTGCGCAGGTCCCCGGGGCAGTGGTAGGCGCCGATGGCGCTGACGTAGGCCCAGAGGGGGCTTTCCTTGAAGCCGTTTTCTACGATTTCCATGGCTTCAGTCAGCGATGTGTTAGAGGTGATGTCAGTGAAGGAGCCATCGTCTTTGAGTGGTCCTTTCCAGAAGCCGCCTGCGGGGTTGCCGTCGGCAGGGGTGACTCCATCTGTAGCGAGCATGTAATCGTTATTATCATCGGCATACATGACGAAGCCCAGGCCGAGCTGTTTCAGGTTACTGAGGCAGGCGGCTCCGGTGGCCTTGAGTTTGGCTCGACTGAGAGCGGGTAGGAGCATGCCGGCGAGGATGGCGATGATGGCGATGACGACGAGGAGTTCGATGAGAGTGAACCCGCCTGGTTTACGGCTACTGGGGGTTGTTTTCATGTTTCGGTTGAGATTTCTGGAGCTTAGCGCACGGTTTGAACTGGGGACTGGGGGGGTATGATCGGCTTATGGATGGCATGCGCAAGAATAATTCTCCTCTGGAGGCAGTTTTGGTGGGAGGGAGGGTGCTCAGACCTTTTGGCGGAGGTGGAGCAGGAGGGTTTTCAGCCAGGCGAAGTCGATCCAGCCGGCGATTTGGGCGAGGGTGGCGGTGAGGAGGGTGGTATGGAGCAGGAGCCAGCGGAGGCAGGTGGTGCGGTGCTTGGGCTTTTTGCATAGCGTGGCGGCAACGAGGTTAAAGGCGATTGCGACGACGAGTCCGCCGGTGAGCACGAGGGGAAGGGACCTGGGGTTGGAGAGTCGGATGCTGCCGAGGTCGAGGCTGGTGGCGGTGGGGGCTCCGACGAGGAGGACGATGAGCAGGAGCGTGTTGACTCCGACGATGAGTGTTGGGGGGACAGATTTTGCGGCGAGCTTTTTCAAGGTACGGGTGCTGGTGTTTTCGGGTGGTGATGAAGCGGGAAACTGAGGGCAGAAGCAACTTTCAAGCGGTGGGTGGGGAGCATGGGTTTAGTTTGGCCAAACTCTGTGGTGGTGTGTAAGCAGTGGGGAGTGATGATCAGGCATGGAGTAGCATTGGGACTGCGGTTCTGGAGCAGGTGTTTAGTCGTTGCCGGGCTGGGGTATTTGTTTGGGTTGGCTACGTTGACCGCAGGTTTTGGCGGGGTTGTGGAGGTGAGCGGGGTGTATCCGCATTTGGCGTATTGGAATCCGCACGGGGAATGTGGCACGGGGGCGGTGGTGCCATGGGCGGGCAGGTTATGGTTTGTTAGTTACGGGCCGCATTTTCCGAATGGTTCAGAGGACAAGCTGTATTGGATTACGCCGGAGCTGGAGCTGGGTGTATTTGACGGGAGTGTTGGGGGTACGCACGCAAACCGGATGATACATAAGGAGACGGAGCAGCTATTGATTGGTCCGTATGTGATCGACAAGGAGGGGAATGTCCGGGTGATTCCTCTTTCGCGAATGGCGGGCAGGTTGACTGGGACGGCGAGGCACTTATTTGAGCCTGAGCGGAGTGTATATTATGCGACCATGGAGGAGGGTTTGTATGAGGTGGATCTGGTGAGTCTGGAGGTCAGGGAGTTGTTTGCCGACAATCAGGGTGATGCGGGAGGCAGGAGGCCGGATTTGGGGCGGTTGGCTGACCTACCGGGGTATCATGGCAAGGGTTTGTATTCGGGGCAGGGGGTATTGGTGTATTCGAACAACGGGGAGAATTCCCCGCAGGCGAGGCATCGTCCGGATATTCCATCCGGCTGTCTGGCGGAGTGGGATGGTTTGAGTGAGGGGTGGCGAGTTGTGCGGCGTGCGCAGTTTACTGAGGTTTCGGGGCCGGGCGGGTTGTATGGCAATGGGGATTTGGAGAATGATCCTATTTGGGCTTTGGGGTGGGATCATTTGTCGGTGATTTTAATGGTTCGGGGAGGTGGAGGGTGGACGTTGTATCGGTTGCCGAAGGCGACGCACACCTATGATGGAGCGCACGGGTGGAACACCGAGTGGCCGCGCATACGGGATGTTGGGCTGGAGGAGGGGTTATTGATGAACATGCACGGGATGTTTTGGAGTATGCCGGCGGATTTTCGTGCAGGATCTGCGGTGGGGCTGAGGCCGATATCGACTTACTTGAAGGTTGTGGGGGACTTTTGCTCCTGGGATGAGCGGCTGGTATTTGGTTGTGACGTTACTGCACGCAGTGAGTTTTTGAACACGAGGAAAGCCAAGGGCGAGATTGCTGCTCCGGGGGAGTCGCATTCGAACCTCTGGTTTACCGACCCGGGGCGTATTGGGGGTTTGGGGCCGGTGGTGGGGCATGGTGCGGTTTGGCTGGATGAGGCAGTTGCGGCGGGGCAGGCCTCTGATGCATTTCTCTTCGCGGGTTTTCGGTCTCGCGGGTTGTTCTTGGCGCATGCGGAGGACCGTGCGGTGAAGTTTGGCTTGGAGGTGGATCGGAGGGGGGACGGCAAGTGGGAGTCTGCCGGTGGGGTTCTGGCTGAAGCGGGCAGGCTTACCTGGCACAGCTTTCCGGCGGATATGGAGGGTGAGTGGATACGGGTAGTGGGGGGGGAAGCCTGCCGGGGGGTGGTGGCACAATTCCATTACTCCTGCGGATTGGATGTGGATCGAGGGGATGCCGTGATGTTCAGGGGTGTGGGTGTGA
>JBMTVN010000009.1:0-35367 GCA_049451415.1 Limisphaerales bacterium
CTCCCGGGGCGGAGCACACGGATAAATATATTCCGGGCCTCAACACAGAGGAAAAGGCGCCGGACTACGGCATCGAGGTGCGAGTGGGGCAGGCTTGGGAGACCATTGGGGTTCGCCAGAATCAATTCCTCGGCGAGGAGAGCCTCCGATTCGAGGTTCAGTCGAGCATCCCGATCCGCGCGATTCAGGAGATCCGGGTGATCGACGATGATCCGATTGAGGATGATGTTCTTGAGCGACTGGATTTTCATAGCGGGAAGATAGTGGGGCAGGGTTTTGTCATCACCAGTTCGACGCGGTTTGACTTGGCAAGCGGGTTGGAGTTGTTCTGGACTTCGACTGTTGGCAAGGCCGTGTTGTTGGGATTGGCTGTCGGTATTGCGTTGGTGATTTTCAGGACGGTGATGATTTTGGGTCCGTTTTGAGGCGCAGGCGACCCTGACGGCCTGGGCGGTGGCGGTGTTGTCTCGCGACGGAATCACGACATGAAACTGACCTGGTTGATTACATTGCTGCTGGCTGTGGCCAGCGGTCGCGCTCAGGAGCCTCGATTCACGACCTCGGATACGAACGGGGGTTGGTCGGTCGACGGGTATTATGTTCACAACAACATGTGGAACAGCTCCAAGTACGAACCCTGCACGTCGACCCTTCGGGCATGGTCTGCCGGCCGCTGGACGGTCACCACACGGATGAACAACCAGACGGGTGACGGCGCCGTAAAGACGTATCCGAACGTGCATCGGGATTATCGACGGGCCCGGATCGATTCTTTCAAAACTCTTCGGAGCACGTTTGCGTCCAAAGGGCCCGCGCTGGGGATTTACAACTTTGCTTATGACATTTGGATCAACGGAATTGCGAGTCCGGGTTGTACCGAGATCATGATCTGGACGGACAACTTCAAGCAGGTGCCGGGAGGTCGTTTCATCGAGGAAGTCATCTTCGGCGGGCGAACCTATCGTGTTTATCGGAATTCAGGCAGTGGCTACATTGCCTTTGTGGCCAGAGAGAACTTCAACCGGGGTACGCTTGACCTTTTGGAGATCATGCAGTGGACCATCGGTAAAGGGTGGTTGCCTGCAGAATCCACCGTGGACCAAATCTGTTATGGGGTGGAGGTGGTTTCCACGGAGGACAAGGATGTCGAGTTCGAGGTGACCGCCTTCGCACTTGAGGGCGAAGCCAAGACTGTTGCGGTTGAATCGAACTGAGCGGGTGGTTGGCGTCCCGTTGCCTGGTGCGTGATCGGCCTTGAGGCGGTCCTCCGGGGGCTCGAGCGGGAACCGGGTGTTCAACAGAAGGAAGCTGATGACGGTGTTGGTGGTATACCGTATGCAGGCAGGCTGGTAGTCATGAACGTATCGGAGAAAGGAAGAACGATGAAAAGACGGATCCTGTTGTTGGTGCTTGGAGTGGGGCTCGCTTATGCGGGTTGGGGGCAGTTGGTTGGCGTGCCGAAGTCCCGCGTGAGCTTTGAAGATTTCAAGATGTTGGTTTCGGAGGTGGAGAGGCATCGGGCAGAGCGGATGATCGATTGGGCCACGTTCCTCAGGATGAGTCAGGAACCGGACACGATCATTTTGGATTCACGCTCGACCTTCCGATACGAACGCATTCATGTGCAGGGGGCAAGACACCTGAGTTTTACCGATTTCACCCAGGAGAATCTCGCACGGGTGATACCCTCCTTCGACACGCGAATCCTCATTTACTGCAACAACAACTTCGATGGGGATCCGGTGGATTTTGCCTCGAAGATTGCGGTGCCGCGAGTGTCGAAGGCGGCCAATCCTGTGGCGAGCCAGATCGCTGTGCAGGCCAAGCCGGTCATGATGGCCCTGAACATTCCCACCTACATCAACCTCTATGGTTACGGTTACCGGAACGTATACGAGCTCGGTGAATTGGTGAAGGTGAGTGACCCGCGGGTCACATTCGAAGGCTCGGTCGTTCGCGCCGGCTCCCCCTCCAGAGGAAAGCAATGAAGGGTATATTGTGGTCTCACCAGCCCAACTCGCTGATGTATAGGAAGTTGTGTAGAATATAGGGCTGATTTCAGGCCTTAGAAGCGATTTTTGGGGTCTGAAAACGTGGTGCAACGATAGGAACCCCTTTCCGCGGCAGGTTTTCGCCTGCGCCCCATTTTGAGGGGCGAAAATCGGCTCTAAGGCCCGATTTCGGCTGTGCAATCCGGGTTAACTATTTACCTGAGAACAAGTTGCTCTGGTGAGACCACGAGTTCTGGGTTGTCTTGGCGGACGGTGATTGACGACGATGGGTGTCCATGATGGCGAGCACCGAAGAAGGAAGGGGGGGCGATCCGAGACTGGCGTGGCGGATTCTTCCCGATCTGCTGGCCTTGTTGTCAGGACTGGCGATTGCGTGGTTCATGGATTGGGAGACGCGGGATCTTGTGTGGAGCTTGTGGCTGTGCAGTTTGGTGATCGGGTATGTCTCGATACTGACGGCATTGGGCGCGGGGGGCTACTTTGGCATGGCCTTGATCGGGCATCCGGGATTCAAGGCTGAGCATCGAGTCAAGGCCATCATCAGCGGTGCGGTGGGTGGGGTGTTTTTGCTGGGCTTTTTCTCCCTGCATTTCTGCGGGTTCCACGCGGGGCACTCGGTGTTTCTGCATCATTTCTTTCCGATTGAAGGCATGCCTCAAGACGGGTTTGGGGAAGCGTTCATGAATCCGCCATTATTGTGGGTGCTGGTTTTCAGGCATCTGATGGTTCCATTTGGGATCTTCCTGGTGCCTGCCCTGATTGCGGAACGAAAGCAGGTGTTTGGTCCGTGGGGAGTCACCGTGCGCAAGGTGAGGGAGATTCGCGCAGATGCGGAGGGCGTGAACCCGGCTTTGGGAAGCCAGGAAGGTCGGGAAGCGGCGAGCAAAGACCTCATGGGCAACGCCATGGCTCGTCCCTACATCAATGTAGTGCGCATGCATTTGCTGATTTTCTTTTTTGCGATCGCCTATGCCCTGAAGGTGGATGACTTTCTGGTCTATGCGGTGGTGTACTTTTTGTATTTCACTCCATGGAGGGAGCTGCAGCGGGTTTGGGACAAGCGTCGCGAACAGACATAGGAACAAGCTTTGGAGTGGACTTCATGAGGATTCACGCATTGCCGGGTCTGGGGGCGGATCACCGTCTGTTTCCCGAGTGTTGGAACCGGTTGCCCGGCTTCATTTCCCACGACTGGCCGCGATGGGGGGGCGAGCAGTCGCTCGAGGATATGGCCGAGCGGGTCGCACGTGAGTTTGGGATCATGGACGGTGACGTGATGGTAGGAGCTTCACTTGGAGGCATGGTGGCCTGCGAGGTGGCAAGAATCCGGCGGATCACGAGTGTGTATCTGGTGGGTAGTGCGGTGCATCCCGATGAAGTCTCGCGGTTGCTGAAGTGGGTGCATCCACTGATTGACCACATGCCGCTACAAGGGATCCGCGCACTGGCGGGCTGCGTCCCGTTGTTGGTGCTGCAAATGTATGCGCGGAATGAGCCGGCTTTTTTACGGTCCATGTCGAAGGCAGTTTTCCGCTGGAGTGGGGCTGCATCCATCTGTTGCAGGGTCGTGCGGACTGACGGTTACCTTGACCCGATCATTCCGCGGCATCGAGGCACGGCCTTGAAAGCGGGTATGGGGCATCTGGTTTCCCTGCGCGCGGCGGAGAAGTGTGTTGAGTTCATTGAGCGGGACCTGGGGGGGGAGGGTGTTAGATCGGTTTCAGTATTCCTGTGACCGCTTTGTCAACCGCATGGAACCTGGTCGGTGTCAGGCTACATCCATATGGGCTCGGCTCTTCCTGCTTCGCCTGCCTTGATCGGGGTCCATTGGCCAGACTCCTCCGGCTGCGCCATTTCTTCAGCTGCTCCAACCCGGCCTGGTGTTGGACATGCGGGCTGGACACTGGGCTGTACCTTCAGCATTTTTCGCCGGCATGCGATTTGTGATGATGCTTTTGGTGGTGGCAGTTTTGCTTTCGTCCTGTGCGGAGAGGGAGGTGGATTCAACCGGGGAACTCGCGAGGGTTGGGGGGCGTGTGGTGACAAGGGAAGATTTCCGGTATTGGTGGCGCTTGGCGGATCTGCCGGACACGTTGGAGAATCGTGAACGGGTGCTCGAGCAAATCATGGGTCGCTTGCTGTACGTTGAGGCAGCGTATGATGACGGACTGGACGAGGAACCCGAGGTTAAGCTGGCCATTGAGAACATCCTGAGTGCGCGTGTGCGGCAGGTGCAGCTTGAGCCCCTGCTGAGTGGAGTTGGGCCGGATGAAAGCCAAATCCAGGAGTATTATCAGGCCCATCGGGAGGAAAAATTCCGTCTTCCGGAGCGAATCCACGCGGCGGTTCTCTGGTTTGACACACGGGGGCAGGCCCCGTTGGAAGAGCGGTATCGGGTACGCTTGGAGGGTTTGCGCGAAGGTTGGGAGGGGGATCCTGCCTCGCTCCCGGCAATTCAGGAAGGGTTTGGCGCTGCGGCGATCCGAAACTCTGAGCACCGGGCCTCGATCTACCGTGGCGGGGATGTGGGCTGGTTGCAGGCGGGTTCTGGTGGTGTGGCACTGGATGCCTGGCGTCAGCGAGTTTTCACCATTGCCTCAGGTTTGCTCGAGCCGGGTGACCTGAGTCAGGTCACGGTTGAGCCGGAGGGAGTGTTTCTGGTTCGTCTGATGGGGCGTCAACCTGAACGATTTCGGAATCTTGATGAAGTGAAACCAGAAATCCACCAGCGTTTGGCTGCTCAAATGAGGGAAGATCGACGAGGCGAATTTGAGCGGGAGCTCAGGGAGAAGTTTGGGGCTCAGTCCTTCCCTGAGGTCTTGCGTGAGCTGAGCTTGACACCGCCGGAGGCAGAGTAGAGCGGGGAGTGCATGGCTCGAGCTACGGGGTTATTTCTGCTGTGCGGAGGGTTAAGGGGGGAATGGTCGTCGTAGGGCAGCTTCCGGTTCTTTTCATTTGCAGGTGGCGCAGCAGGCGGCGATAACCCTCATCCTATTGTAGTCGATTTGTGTTGTGGTTCGTGGAATACAGCAATCTGGTGTAGCGAGGTCTGATTCAGGCCGTTGGGCGGGTTGTCGGGGGGAGACAATTACCCGCTTTGGTCCTCTGGGTATCGGGCGAAAATGCGGGCGTTGGTTTCTGCTGAGCCTGAGCTTCTTGGCTGGTTGGTTCCTGATGGGCCTGACGGGAGGACTTCTGGCGGCCGACAAGGTCGTTGTGGATGAGCAGACGCGGGTTGTGCGGCTTTTACCCCATTTGAGTTATCTCCGTGACAACACGGGGGACATGGACCTTGCGGCTGTGAGGGGTGAATGGCCCGCGGGGTGGAAGGCTTTGCAGGAGCACAAACACATTTCATTTGGCTTCACGGTGGATGCCGTTTGGTCACGGTTTGTGGTAAGTAACGCTTCTGAAGAGGACCTTCTCTTTTATCTGGCTCTACGAACTGCGCGAATGGATGAGGTTGACGGTTATATTGTGCGTGAGACAGCTGAAGTTGAGCATTTTGTATCGGGCAATTCGCGGGAAGCGTCAGCGTCGAAGATAGACTACAAGCATCCTGTATTTCCTTTGCACATAAGCGCAGGCGAGCAGGTGGAGTTTTATATGCGGGTGCATTCGGGAACGCAGGTCCGTTTGCCGCTGGAGCTGTGGGATGTGGGGGCTTTCGCCGGGGAGCAATTGCGGGATGAGGTGTTTTTTGCCGGGTTCTTTGGTTACCTGACTGCCTTGGTGATGGTGGGCTTTATATTTGCTGGTTTCACGGGAGATCGCGGCTATGCGATCTATTCCTTTGGCGTGCTGGGTGTTTTTGTCGTGCTGTTCATCCTGAGCGGGTATTACTCGTGGTTTGGGTTTCCTGGGCGTGCGTTCATGGTGAAGACCGGGTTGATTTGGGTGACCGAGTTTGCCCTTTTCATGAAGCTGGTCTTTGTGCGTTACCTGCTGGACATGAGCCGGACTATGCCACGGTTGGAGCGTTGGGTTTGGGGTGGGATGTGGTTGTGTGGTGTTGTTGGGTTTGCTCAGGTCTTTGTTCCGTATCGGTTTGGGTATCCATGTTTTGCGGTGCAAGTGATTCTGGTGGGGCTTGGCTTGATGGGGATTTCCTTTGTGGCATGGCGGAGGGGGCATCAGGGTGCGCGATTTTATTTTCTGGCCTGGCTGGTGTTTTGGGTTGGGTTTGTTGTGGTTGAGATACTCTGGCTTGCCCGGATTCCCATGTCGCATTTGCCGGTGGTGTACATTCTTGTGCTGACCTCGATCAGTGTGACGTTGTTTTTGGTGGCGATGGCGGAGCGTGTTTGGGGCATTCGACGTCAGGCCCGGGAATCGGAGCGACAGGTGTTGGAGTTGGAGCGGCAGGCGAGCCGGGAGCTGCGGCGGAAGATGCATCAGGAGCAGCTGTTGATTCGTGATTTGCACGATGGCATCGGGGGCCTGACGGCGAACGTGGCGATATTGGCGGAGGTTGGTCGGAGGGAGGCGGAAACCGAGCGGGACGAGAGCCGATTTGAGCGCATTTCACAGCTTGCATCGGAGGGTGGGGCAGAGGTGCATTCCTTGATGAACAGCATTGAGGCCAGAGAGATGACTTGGGCGGATTTGTTTGATGAATGCCGTGGCTATGGTCGCAAGGTGCTGGGGTTTCACGGTATCAGGTTCTCGTTTGAGGAGCGGGGCTATTGTGGGCAACCGGATCCGGGTGTGTTTCCCGGTTTGTCATTATTGAGAGTCGTGCGGGAGGCGATGACCAATATCGTGAAGCACGCGAAGTGTAGTGAAGTGGTCGCGAAGGCTGAATTTGAAAAAGGGAAACTGCTCTTCTCGCTTCAAGATAACGGATGCGGGATGCCTGAGCGCGTTGAGAAGGGACGGGGGCTTGGCAACATGCGGTCGCATGTCCTTGAAAAATGAGGGAGGTTTTATACTGACATTCGAAGTGCCTCTCCCCGTAGCGATCGTCGACAGAGAGGGGGACCTCGGGGATGCAGACTGAGGGTGTGCTGCGGGTTAAGGCTCCCGGTAGAGCAGGAACGGTCCACCAGGTCGGGGGAGCATTGCCCCGATATTCACCCATTTAGGGTATTGGGCGGTGAGCCATGAACCAGTAAAGTGCCCCACCAAAGGGAATGACCGATGCGGATTGTTATAGTTGAAGACAATACGGAGCTATTGGGGAACTTGCGGTTGCTACTGGGCGGTGAGCCGGAATTCGTCGTATTGGGTGCATTCCCTTCAGCTGAGGCGGCGATAGAAGGCGCATTGTGGAGCGAGTGCGATGTGCTGCTGCTGGATATTGATCTTCCGGGTTTATCCGGAGTGGATTTGATCCAGATGATTCACCCTCACCATCCTCACCTGCAGATTCTGGTTCACACGATTTCCGAGAGTCGTACCACAGTGTTTGCCGCGTTGAAGGCGGGTGCCATGGGATACCTGCTGAAGGGGAGTTCGCCGAGGGAGTTGGTTGAGTCGCTGCGGACTTTGCATCTTGGGGGTGCACCGATGACACCAAAGATTGCACGCAGGGTTATCCTCGAGTTGCAAGGGAGGCAGGTTGAAGGGGGTGGATCGGGGCTCTCGCAGAGGGAGATCGAGATTTTGCAGGGCATATCCCTGGGCAAGAGTTACAAGGAGTTGGCGCAGCAGCTTGGGCTGAGTCCTCACACCATTCACACCCATGTGAAGCGGGTTTACGAGAAGCTTCAGGCCAGAAACCGCGGTGAGGCCATGCAAAAGGCCCGTATCCTGGGAGTCATCTAATCTCCGAGGGCGTGGGATCGGTCGTGACTTCCGGCCTCAGCCGTCCTGGCGACCGGTGTGGCCACAGTTGTCAGGCTACGACAGATGGCTTATTCCAGACCCAGCCTAACCGGAATCAACGACTACCCCGATTTTCACCCGTTTCGGGTATACCGTCCCTGCGGTGACGTCTGCTACGGTCATGAGCAAACCTACAGTGAAGTATTGATCTGTTTGCTCGTAAGATGAACCGAGAAGGTAGGCTTTCAGGAGTAAGGGAGCTGGGTAAGGCGTGCGAGCGTGAACGGATTGAGCTGTTGCTGTGACGAGCTACCCATCCTATGACGTGTGATTTGACTTGTATGCTGATAGGTCCGCTGGCGCGGGCACTCAGGATGCTGAGCTTCTGCTTGCTGAGTTTGCTACCCCGGAAGGTAGGTGTTTTGTTAGCGGTGTCGGCGGGCTTAAGTGTCTGTGGCCATGCAGCCGACTGGACCCAGACAATCCAGCTGGATTACGGATGGAACAGCTTGTGGCTTGAGGTGTCTCCGCGGGGGGCGGACGGCAAAGCGTTGACAGCTGAGGAGCTCTTCGTGTCGACGGATTTCACGGTCGACAAAGTGGCGCGTTTGGGGGGCTCCGTTGGCTTCAGTGAGTTCGTGGACGATCCAGGTGCATCCTTTGACCCGACAGGCGGCTGGGTGATCTGGGCCCGGAATTCCGTGAGCGGGGAGAACCCTGTTGTGCGGATGCGGGCTCATCAGGCGTACATGGTTCACGTGATGCCAAGTTCGGGAACGGCAGTGGATGGTTCTCCTGCGGGATCGATGTTAGTCACTGGGCGTGTGGAGTTCAGTGTGCCGGAGATTCGCCGGGGGTCCTACAACATGTTGGGTTTTGGGGTGACGGGGGCGCCTTCATTTGAGTCCCTGCTTGCGGGTTCGGGGATGGCCATTGTGCCTACAGGGGACACGCCTTCGGTTCTAAAGCTTGATTCGACGACTGGAGGTTGGATTCCGGTCAATGCGACTGATCCCGTTGAATCAGGGCGTGCGTATTGGTTTCTCATACCTTCGCGATTGGACGGCAGCCTTGAGCTGGGGCCTGTGGCTTCGTCCTTTTCGGGTCGGGCGCTGGGCACACTGGACCTGGGGTCAGGCGTAAGCAACCTCAAGTTGATCACGGTTCCAGGCATTGATCCTGCAGAGGCGCTCGAGGCGCAGACCGTGGAGCTCAGCTTCTCCAACTTGCAGCCTGCGGGTGGTCCGGGCAGCACCTTGCGGATTGACCTGTTAAGTCCTTCAGTGGGGGATCCGGATTACTCCGATCTGGAGATCTTTCCGATTGCGCCCAGTCTGGATTCATTGCACTGGGAGGTGGTGGAGCAAGGTGTCGCCGGGATTCTCAGCGAGAGCACCATCACGGCGCGCGGCAGCAAGACCCTTACCTTTGGGGTCAAGAGGAACTGGACCAGCGGGGCCAGGGATCGAGAACGCTTGTATCGCATTGAGGCGCAGCTGGATGGTGGAGGCATTTACCAGTATTTGCCGGTGAGGGCGAGCAATCCGGATTTGTTTGGTGATGGGGCAGGGGAGGCTACGGATGGCACGGCAAGCGTTGGGCTGTGGGCAGGTAATGTGGTGCTGGAGGAAGTGACGACCCTGGCGGACTCGGGGTTGCCAGTGGAGGAGGCGACGTCGGAGGCGAAGCTACGTATTCTGCTGCATGTTGACGCGTCAGGGCAGGCCAGCCTGTTGAGCAGGGTGATGCTCATGTCCGAGAAAGTTGCGGATGAGTCGCTTGTCCCGCAGCAGGTCCTGGTGGTGAACGAGGATTTGATTCCCTATTTCGAGGGGGTTCAGGAGCGCGGCGGTAAGAGTGTCGGGTTGCGTTTGGAGACCGTGGCTTTTGCGATGCCGCGCGATTTGCGGGCCGCGAGCCAGAGTCAGTCCCTACTCACTGCTATTGGTGCCACCATTGGGAAGACTGCGGCGGAGGTCACCGATGCGGACGTGGAGAGTTACTTTGATCTTTCGAACCGTCAGGATCGACCTCCGGATCTGCCGGAAACCTACTATTACACCTGGCCGCTGCAGGGCGCGTTGGATGAGGGCCAGAGCCTGGTTTCAGCCAATCCGCTTACCATGGATGCATTTCACCAGAGGAATCCGTATCGCCATGCCTATCATCCACAGCTTGGCGCTGGATATGCAGTGAGTCGCTCCATCCAGATTCATTTCGAGGAGAGGCCCCGCCCGGGTGTCTGCGTCGGGGAATACCAGGAGACCGTTTCTGGCCTGACAAAATTCGATCTCGTGACTCGTGGCAGGATTGTCCTGAACCGGGTGAACCAGATCAGTTCCTTGCAGCAGTAGTTTCTGACATGAAGACCTATTCACTTTTCTCCAGGAGCTGGAGCATGGCGCGGTCGGGTGTTTTGCTGGCGGCGGGCGCCTGCATGCTTGGGTTGGTTGGGGCATCACTGCAGGCCCAGACCACCCAGCTGAGCTATCGGTTTGACAGCCTTCCGGAGCCGCCCAACACGCTTCTCTATGACAATGCGACGATTACCGGCGGGTATCTGCGCCTGACGGCGGCGCAGGGTGGCCAGATCGGGACGTTCATTGTGGATTCCCTCCCCAAGGAGCGGCGACTGGCATCGGTGAAGATCGGGTTTCTGCTGCGTATCAACCAAGGAGGCTCCTCAGTGCCGGCGGACGGATTTAGCGTCAATTTCGGACCGCAGTTGCTGCAGGGTTCTGTGGGGGAGGATGGGGTGGACCAGGGTTTAGCGGTCACCTTTGACCTGTATGACAATGGTGGGACCGATTCTGCGCCGGCTATTGAGGTGAAGTGGGACGGCCAGGTAATCGATGGTGTATCGATGACGGGCGGCAATCGGAATCGGGGGTATTTTTGGCCGCTCACGACTGCGAATCCGTCTTCGATAGCGAATGGCACGAGCTTTATTCCCGTGCAGGTCTGGATCAAGGACGAGGGCACGGTGACGGTTTCTTGGAATAATCAGGTGGTGCTGGATTCTGTTCCGGTCCCTTACGGGGCTTCGAAAGGTTGGCGTCTGGCCTTTGGCGCCCGGACGGGAGGTTTCTACAGCGAGCAGTCGATTGACAATCTGGAAATCGAGACCACGGACGTGGTGCAGGTTACCGTGAACAGTGATTATGGGCAGGACCTGGTTTCTCCTCCTCCTGGTATCAACACCTACACGGCAAACAAGCTCCAGCAGTTCCATTTTCCCGACTACATTTACATGGATCGGTATGGCAACGAGCTCCAGCCGACTCCAGAAAACATCCAGAACCGGGCATTTTCGCGTGCCCGATTGACGGGTTCTACCGTTACCGGTGTATCCAACCGGTCAGGAGATGGAAACGAGTTCCAGGCCACCTTGGCTGAGGACACGACGGTGGATTTGACCTGGGCGGTCGAGTATCTCGGTGCGGTTTATACGGGGACGGAGAACATTCAGGGCCTGAGTGAGAACGATGTGACCCCACCCGAGTATGTTTCCACGCTGGGGGTGAACTTCTATGGGCAGGGTGCTGCGCAGGGGGAGAACTTCCGGTCCGTGGTCAACGCGGTCATTTCTGACGCCAATGCTCTAATTCCCATTCGTTTTGCGTCGTCGGGTTTGGTAGTCGAGAACTCTCCGGGATCATCAGATCGCTTTGTGGAGTTGTCTGGCCAGGGTGAGTATTTTCGCAGCGAGGCCGCTGGCTCCGACCGTTTGGGAATTGGTGGGACTTCCTTCACCGTGGATTTCTGGGCGAGGCGAAATGCCGTGGCGAGTGCGTCACCTCAGGCTGTCCTGACGGTGGGGGATGTTGCTGGCGCTGCTGTGTCCGGGCAGCAGTTGCTTGTGGGATTCTCTGCTGCTGGTGGATTGTTTCTGGGAGATTCGGCATGGCCTGAAACTCAGACAGTTCCGGCTGCCATGACCGACAACGGTTACTGGCATCACTGGACGATTGTGAATGATTTGGACGGCGGGGAGGTGCGCTATTTCCGGGATGGCGAGCTGGTTTTCTTGAGTGCGGACACCGTGAACTACGGTGGTAACGATGCGTTGACCGTTGGGGCCGGGTTTCAGGGCGGGGTGGCGCAGGGTGCTTATGGTGGTGGCCTAAACAACCTGCGGATCTGGCCCGGAGCCCTGGAGGTATCACAGATACAGTCACTGCCCGGCCTGTCATTGGCCAGTGGTTCTGCCGGGCTTGAAGTTGGCGCGGGCGCGTCGGTGGAGCCGGTTCTGGAAGTGACCTTTGACGGTGTGCAGACCGAGGGCGGGGGTGGTTTGTTGACGACGATCATGAGGTTCGAGCGTGATGTGGCCTATGCGACTGCCGTGACCGCGCCGCTTGATTCGGACGGAGACAGCTTTCCGGATGCAGTTGAAGCCGCAAACGGCAGCAACGCCGCTGATCCACTGAGCATTCCCTCAGGTGGGGCGCTTTGGGTGTCCACCCATCTTTTTACTGGAGGGGACGAGGGGGAGGGGTTGGATCTCGAAGGGCACTTCCCGTATGCGATTAATTTCGGGAACGCGGTAGTCGGTCGTATCCGTGATGCGGCTTTCCGGAGTTTCAACTATCCGGGCGTGACGATGAACCTCCCGAACAGTGCCGAAGGCTGGAATGCGCCCAACCTCGGTAACAGCGTCAGCGATCTGGCCCTGAACAATGTCATTAGTTCTATACGTTGGTATCCGTCCAGCTCGAGCAGTTCGGCTGGTTCGGTCACCCTTTCGGGTTTGAACTCCAGCAGTGTATACAAACTCCAGCTGTTATTTCAGGAAGCTTGCTGCGATCGCGGGTTTGATGTGCGGGTGAATGGGACCACCCTATGGAAGAACTTCAATCCCGGTGTGCAGCAGGGAGGGATTGGAGTCAAGGATGCCGGCGTGGTGTTGTCCTGCGAGCTGACCGTTCCGGGAAGCACTTTGGAGGTGGTGTTGGATGGAGCTCCCACCTCGTTTTCCGACAAAAACCCGATTTTGTGCGGGCTGACGCTTGAGGAGATACCGGCCGTACTGCATGAGCGGTTAGCGAACTCTGTTCCTGTGAGCTATGAGATTACCCCCCAGGTAGGAGTTCCCGCGTCTTTGACTGCCGGAGGGGTGGATCCGAATTTCTTTGCACTCGTTGAGGAGGGCGACCTGCTGATTCCCGAGGGCATGGATGCCGATTACACCTTTTATCTGACATCAGACGACGGCAGCTCGCTGGAGATTAATGGGGAACTCCTGATCTTGAACGATGGAATCCATGGAGATGTTACCCAGGCGGTTACTGTTCATCTCGGCGCAAGACGGCATCCTATTGTGGTGCGTATGTTTGAGCAGGTCGGGGGGCAGTCCCTTTCGTTGGAATGGGAGGCGCCTTCCTTGGGGATTCAGCGGCAGCCGATTCCCCTGCAGTTCCTCAAGCTGAGTAATGGAGTTTTCTATCGGTTCGGTAACGCCAGCATTGTTGGGATCATGGCAGATGGAAGTTCGATGCCGCTTTTTGCTCAGGCCTTCGAGCAGTTGTTTCCTGCGACGACGGATCCAGGCACCATGGTGAGGGCGGTGTCCCCGACCTTTACCTATAAACCGATGAGTATTGCCAATGTGGGTGATGCCACCAGCCAGAAGGTATCGAGCGACAGTTATCAGATGCAGACATGGGCCCGGGCGTTCTGGCAATTCCAGAAGGAGTTCCAGCTGCAGATCAACGTTGCGATGACTGATGGCTCAACTGGTCCCGGGTTGTCGGCCGCGTCACTTCTGCCGTTTATCAGCTCCAGTCTGGGGCAGCCGGTGACGGGCGGTTCCGGGAGCTCCTTCGTTGGTGGTGTTTTGACAGCTGCAAGTGCGTGGGTGAAGGAGGGACGTCCCCACCTGATCGGCACGCGCTTCATGACGCCGGACCGGCGCTACTCACTGCATGGCGTGCAGAGTGCCATTAATGGGTTCTCGGGCATCAATATGGACACCTTGGAGGATGGTTATATGGGGGTTGCAGCGACGCGGCAATACTTCATCCCAGCGGTCACTGCCCCTGGAAAACTGACTTTCTTGTATGACAAGACGCTGTTTCAGGCGGTGATACCGATCGGTCAGGGTTTGAACGGGTCGGATATTGCTACGGTCAATGCCCAGTTGACGCCTGATTTGCCGGATGATGTGGAAGGTCTGATCATTGATCTGGAAGGGCCTCTGGCGCAGCAGGAAGTCCGGGGTACGCCGGACTTGAACGATCTCCCCCCTCTGACCGTGGCGAATGGTGATCCCTGGCAGTGGGACTTTGTGAATGGCACCTGGAATCCGCTGCACCCGGGGCCTTATGTCGTGAACTGGAAATCCACCTCTGGTGAGCAATTTACGATGGAGGTCTTCGCGGAGTTTCCGGGAGAGGTGGATGAGATCCCGGATGTCCTCGATCGGGAGAAGGAGGATGGATCCCGTCAAGGCACGAAGCCTGATTACATGGCGAGCGTCGTGTTTGATCCGGTGGACCTTGAATTCCCCGGGGCCCCCTTGAGTCACTACAACTATCTGGTATCACCAAACAGCGGCGATCTGTTAGAGGCTGCGATGGATCCGCAGGATGACGACAGGTGGGCTTTCCGACGGCTGGCCTATTCTGAGAACGACACGGCGTTGGTCTCCAGCGATACTGCCTACTTTACTGAGCCTACCGCTGAGGTTCGGTCGGTCATGGTCTTTAGTTATCAGGTGGACCCCGAGACTCCGGCAGGGGAGACACTGGACCTGGCGCATGAGGGCATCCGTGTGCGTATCGTGAAGTCCTATGCTCCTGACGGGCATGAGGTGGCGGCCACGGCCACGGTGGCCAAGCGCATCGATTCCGAGCTGGACACTGCGGGGTTCGGAACCGGCTATGTGGTGTGGGAGAATTCCAACTACAATCCTCAGATCTACTCGCGGGAGGCTCAAATCGTCGGAGACTGGGGCAGCCTTTATCCGGTAAACGATTCCGTCCTGTTCCAGGCCACCAGTCGGAGGCTACAGGTGGGTTATTACGAGAATCCCCATTTGGCGGAGGCTGCCGGCGGAACCGTCCATCCTGAGGCCGAGTGGCCCTATGTGTTGGCGAACTACGATGACGTCGCCTTTGATGCTACTGCCGGGACCATTTATATCGCCAGTCGGCTGGGCAGCGAGGGTGTCGGGGCGGAAGACCTTTACCTGCCGGACGAATACGACAACCTCAGTGTTTACAACCAACCTGATCGAAGCCTCCCGGGTTATAATCCCAATGAGGAGCATGCGCTGGTGGCTCCTTCGATCCAGTCCGAGTTGACGGGGGACCGTTCGGTCGACCGTGGGCAGAGTGCTTTCTTTGCTCTGCAGAACCGGCTCAACCAGATCAATCGTGATCAGCCTTCGTCCTACACCTCCGAGCCGTACGTGCTGGCGCAATATCAGGATGCGCACACTGGCGAGTGGTTGATGAAATCGTATCGGGTGGAGTCGGAGAAGGAGACAGGCGAGGCGTTTCCCGTTTTGGATCCCGTTACTCACCTTCCCGTGGATGGGGCGGGGCAGCCTGTTCCGCAGCCGGTTGATCCGGCCTACACCTTCAATTATACCGCGTTTGCGGGTGAGTCCTTAATGCCACCCTATCCTCTGTCGCTTTTGGTGATCTCCGCACCGGCAGAGAATACTGGCGGCAATGTCATTAAGGACGGGGTTCAAACCAGGGCACTCTGGCGGGACGTTAACGGAAATCCTTGGGTCGTTTCCGGCGATGGGGAGTTCTTTTACCGGAACTGCTATCCCATGAATGCTGCATTCTGGTTCTTCGACCAGACAGCCGCGCAACAATTGATTGCGTGGCTTCCTGAAGGTGCTGTGACCGCGTCCGGTGCGACTACCGCGGCGGACTTTATTCCGGGAGTGGGTGTCTATCCGCAGGCGGTGTCTTATCGGACTTTCTGGCGGGATGATTACCCGGTTCTGAAGCGGGGTGAAACCCTGACTTATCAAGGTGGCGAGAACATTGAAGACCATCCTTCAGCGAATGGCCTTCCCTCGGTGGTTGGCATGGCTTCGGTTGAGATGGTTTTCGATTCGGGAACTCCCGACATGAGGATTACGTCTGGAGACTTTGAGGTTGGATATGGTTCCGGGAGTTCCGCGAGGGTGGTGAGGCCGCTGGGTCAGTATGAGGCGCCGCTCACGCAGGAAGACCTTCCGAGGGACCTTCTGCCGGGGAGCCCCAAGCTTCTGGCGGCGGGGGCAAAGTGGTATTTTACCGAGTTGCCTGGCGATCTGCAGCGCCGGTTCTTTTACGATCCGTTGCAGCAGAGATTGGTGTTTGAGGGCTTGCTGGATGGCATGGAGCTGGGAGATCCCGAGCTGACGCAAAAGCCCATCGGCCCTTACCTGCTTCAACCCAATGTGCTGAGCCGGGAAGACGTTGAGGCTATTACCGTCATAGGTGGCGGCAATGAAGCCTGGAACAGTGCGGTTGATGATATCTACCGGCAGGCCCAGGATCCGGAGGGTGTGGCCTCTGTGCTGGGAGTTACGCCAGCCGACTCCGAAGCGGCCAGCCCGGTTTACCTCAGCGGCCTTCAGACTGACGCCGGGAGCGGTGGAGACAGCCAGTTCGACTATTATGATGCTGCAGACTTGCGTGCTGTAGTTCAGGTAGCGCAAGGGGATGTGGTTCCATTGAGGAGTCTGGGCATAGGAGCTGCGGTTGTTCCCAGCCCTCAGCTTTTGACGAAGGACACGGGGGATTCCCGCTACATCGTACTGGCAGAGAACAACCATCAGGAGGTGACCAGTCCGGTGGCCCTCCACGTTATTGAGATCGGGAACTCGCGGTTCAGGGGCATGATCGAGGTGGTGGAGCCCGCCAATGTGTTTGATGAGAAGATCAACCTGAACCACACCGCTGATTTCGGTGGACACAAGGAAGACATCTACTTCGAGTGGTGGATGCATGACATTGCGGATCTCTCGACGCTTCCCACGCCGGATCAACCGGGCGCGAGTGGGGCGGGGCAGTGGACCCTTTTGGCGTCAGGGCAGGGCAAGCAGTCCATTACCTTTGAAGGGAGGCCGGACGTGACGCTGGCAGACAAGTTGTTCTATGTGCGTTATGGCACCATGGAAGAGCTGGCAGCTGCCGGTGGTTCAGCGAATTCTCCCTGGCCGGAAGCGACTTGGAGGCTGGTGTCCCCGACCGATAGCACACCCGACTGGTCGGCGGGCATTGCAGGTGGAACGGTGCCGTATCAGTGGGCTGGTGCCGCCAATTCGCCGCAGCTCCAGGCTGATGGCAGCAGGACCTTTTTGCCGCAGCTGGTGATGGGCTGGGTCAAGCGTATCCTGGACCGGATCAATCCTTACGAGGCGCGCTATAGCGAAACATTCGCCAGTGATGCGCCGGCTACGTTTTCGAGTCAATTGACCCAGGCTGGTCGGCCCTTTGTTGGGCCGGTCGCCTTGAATCCCCAAAAGAGGAACCTTGAGAATGTGGGGTTGATTGAGCTCTACGAGACCGTGCTGCAACGGGCGAAGGAGTTGACGGACGCTCCAGGTGCAGCCACGGAGGGAACCAATCAGGCGCTGTTGTTGGCTGCCACGCGCCTGATGCAGCTTTACCAGTTATTAGGCATGGAGGCTTACTCCGATGCCAAGATGAGCGGGCTCACCTTGGGACGCAATCCGGAGACTGGCTCCGAACTGGCACAGATGAACGGCTATCTCTTTGCTTTCCGTAACCAGGTTCCTGACTTGCTTGATGAGGAACTGGCACTGCTTCGGGGTACGGACTTTATAAAGGCATATCCGGTCTACAATCGACTGATGTGGAACTACGTGAAGGGGTTGGGCGAGGCAGCGTACAATGCCAACTACGACATCTGGGATGTGACGCATGATGGTCTGATTGATGAGAACGACGCGGCTGGGCTTTATCCCATGGGGCACGGGGATGCATGGGGCCATCTGCTGATGGCGAGCCGCATGCATTATGAGCTGCTCCTGAGATCGAGCTTCGACTGGCAGGCGAGGTCTGAGCTCTACTACCTGCTGGGGAATGTGTTGCCCACGGACTATCTGGACGAGGCATCGTTCACGCAAGCGGCGGCAAACCGGTTGCGGGCTGGCATGGAGATCATCCAAGGCACCTACCGGCAAAGCTGGGTAGCTGATCCGGAAGGCCAGTGGCAGGGGTACATCGATGCGGCTGAACCGGCTCGAGGTTGGGGTGTTTCTGAATGGTCGGGCCGTGTTGGGCATGGTGCCTACTTCGACTGGCTGGTGGGGAATGCTATTCTGCCCCTAGAGGCCACGATGGCAGACGGCGAACCGGCTGAGGGTCTGGATCAGCTCGACCGTGAGGCGAACAAGTCAGACCTCATCGCGATCGCCGCCGGTTTGTCGGAAGTGCAATCCCAGCTGGAAAAGGTGAACGCCGGTTCAAATCCGCTGGGCATGGATCCGGAAGCCTTGCTCTTCGGTCTGGATCCCGTCCTCCTGGGTGGTGAGGCGGCTCCGGGGCGCAAAACGCATTTCGAGCAGGTTTATGCCATGGCGGTGCAGGCCGGTGACAACGCACGATCGGCCATGGATGCCCTTGCAGAGGCGAGTTTGCAGTTGCGCGAGACCAATGAGGACACCCGTGAGTTACAGCAGAAAGCGATCCTGCAGGATCTGGAGTATCGGGGTCGG
Organism: Limisphaerales bacterium; assembly: GCA_049451415.1. GTDB lineage: Bacteria > Verrucomicrobiota > Verrucomicrobiia > Limisphaerales > JAHDYP01 > JBMTVN01. The sequence continues at coordinate 18,469 of JBMTVN010000009.1, forward strand.
CTAATTGAGATCTTCGGAATGCCCTATGAGGGAACGATCGGTGCCGGCAAGATCTACCCCGAAGGCTACTACGGTCCGGATCTGCTCACTTACATGTATATACCGGCAGTCGAGATGGATCAGGTTATTCCCCGGTCCGATAATGCTGGCGGTCAGCCTGACTACTACCTGAATGCGAGGGAAAAGGCCCAGGGCTTAGATGTGGACACGCTCTTCGGACTGGGGGTGGTCGACGATTGGAGCAGGGACGCGTTAATGGAGCGGTATTTCGTCACCGGTCAGAACCTGCCTTCGGTTACTGTGGGTGACACTCCTGCCGGGAATACCTTGGCGGCCAGTGTGCCTGTGCGTCGGACAGCTGATTATGCGTTCCTGGCGGATCCCAGCTGGGGTAAGCGTGCGGCCCAAGGTGAGTTGCAGGTGGCACTCAATGAACTGTTGCTTGCCGATGCCGAACTGGGGCTGGAGCTCAAGGGCTACAATCGTTACCTGCGTGAGCTTGAACTGGCTGTTGTGGCGTCTAGTGATTCGCTAGACATCCTGAATGTCAAAGACGCGGTGCTTAAAGCCCAGCTCGGTATTACCGACGCATTGGATACAACGATCACCATTCTGAAATTCTACCAGGCAGGTGTGAAGCGAGCTGCAGATATTGCGAAGGCTGCCGGTGATGCCATTAAGCCATCGGCCGGAGCGGGCGGGGCTATTGCTTCAGTGCCGCAGGCCGTGGTGGGTGTGTCAGGCGAGGCGATTGAAGGGGCGGCTGAGGTGAGTGAGCAGTGGGTGACGAGTGCGGTGGACATCCAGACTTTGGTGGCGGAGCTCATCAAGGAGCAGCTGGCATTGGAGGTGGGACTGTCCAACCAGGCCATGAACAACCGGCAGGCCGTGATCGGACAGCTGCAGGGTATCGGCTTGAAACTGGCCTCTGAGGCCAACATGAGAGAGGGCGTAGGAGTGGCTATCCAGAAGCTGCAGATGGCTGCTGCCAAGTACGAGGCCTTGCGGGAGGAGGGCGCACGACTGGTGCAGGAGCGGACTGCGCTGAACAAGATGATCGCTGCTGCAGCCCAGCAGAACCGTTACACGGACATGGCGGTGCGGCTGGCCCGCAATGAGCACAGCACCCGGTTTAACAACGCCCTGGATTCGGCGCTGCGCTACAGCTGGCTGGCTGCGAGGGTGTATGATTACGAAACGGGGTTGTCGGGCGATCACGCGGGGTCCGTGGAGCATCTCCTGGAGGAGATTGTGCGGGAGAGGCAGTTGGGACGTTGGGAGAATAGCGAGCCTAAACCGGGGAATGCTGGGTTGGCAGACTTGCTCTACGAACTGGCGGCGAATTACGGGGCTTTGAAGGGGCAGTTAGGGTTGAATAATCCCCAGGATGAAGTCACTGCGCTTTCATTGCGCAAGGGGCATTTCCGGATCCAGGACAATGGGAGTAGTCGCTCGGCACAACTTTGGCGCGAAGCATTGTCCTCCTCCCGGGTGCCGGATGTGAACGCGATCAAGGAATTCCGCATGTATTGCCGGCCGTTCGCCGAACCGGACCTGGGCCCCCAGCCGGCGTTGGTGCTCGAATTCGCTACCAGCATCGAGCCGGGCAAGAACGCATTCGGTGGTCCGCTGGCTCCTGGCGACAGCTCATGGAGTAGCGCGATGTTCGCCACCAAGATTGCATCGGTAGCGGTTTCCTTTGCCGGATACGATGCGGCGGAGGGCACCGGTCAGGCGCTGTCAGCTACGCCGCGGGTGTATCTGGTCCCTGTCGGAGGTGACCGGATGCGCACCTCAGATGCAATGGTTCCTACCGTGAAGGAGTGGCAGCTGGTCAACCAGCGGGTGCCCGTGCCTTATCCCCTGAAGGAGGAGGCCTTTGCCGATCTGAGTTATCTCCCCAGTCAGGATGTCAGAAACGTGAGCTGGGTGCAGCGCGCCCGGTATCCGGATATGCTGGCGCTTCCGGATCCGCTGGGGGACGCGACCCGCGCATTGGATGAGGCCTACTATTCCAGCGTTTTATTGGGGCGTTCAGCTTGGAACACCCGGTGGCTCCTGATTATTCCGGGGGCGTCGCTCGGCGCGAGCCCGCAGGCTTCGCTGGATCGCTTTGTCCAGACTGTGGACGACATTCGACTTCATTTCAGGACCTATTCCCACTCGGGGCTCTGAGTTGACTGATATCAATTACAAGGATTGCGTCATGATGATTATTTCTCAGGAAGTGGCTCCGGTCATGCACAGGCATTTCGGGCGGTTGGTTGGTTTTGGATTGCTGGCCTGCTGGGCGGCAGTGCTGATGTCTCAGGGTCTACAGTCTGCCGAGTCGTTCAGCGAGCCGCCGATTTCAGTCTACGGCAAAGTCTTGAAACTGGGTCCGGGCGGGATCTATCAGCTCTACAAAGGGACGGTTGATATTGAGCTGGTGGATACCAAAAACCCGCAGGCCATCATCCCTCTGACGCTCACACTTCGGCCCGTGGGAAGCAGCGGGGAGTTTTCCTATCGCGAGGAGCTGGTGCTCGAAAGTGCTCCGGCCGGCGATGAGAACATGACCTTGTCAGTGAAATCACAGCCGACAATCTATGCCATGAGGTCGGCCAGCCTGAATGGCAGCCCGGTGCGACTGTTGGATCCGGGACAGGCAACGGGCTTTGCCACCAGCTATGCCAACCGGGGTGCTGAATATCGCTTTGACTTCAAGGTGGACATTGAACTGCCAGATTCTGATGGGGATGGTCTGCCGGACTGGTGGGAGGAGATGTATGGGCTGGACCCGGCGTTTTCAGGTGATGCCCTGATTGACCTGGATGGTGATGGCTGGAGCAACAAACAGGAGTTTGCCAACGCGACCAACCCGCTTGAGGCGAACTACGCACCGGTGCTGCAGGAGAGTCGACTGCAGGTGATGTCCGGTTCGCACAGCGGCATTCATATCAATATTGTGGATGCTGATTCTCCTCCTGAGGATATCGAGTTGGCTGTGGCGGATGACGTGTCTGGACTGGCCTGGTATTTGGATGGAATGCCTCTCCCTACCGGAACGCCGTTTACCCAAAGGGATGTGCTGGATGGACGGCTTACTCTCGCTGTGGATTCCCGATTTGTGCGTTCCACCGTGACGCTGCTGATTACAGATCTATATGCCTGGGATAATTCCATGTATTTGCTGGATCTGGATATCCAGGCCTTTTCCCCGGCGCGGGGTTGGCTTGGGAATCCTTCGGTTTGGCTGGTCGGCGAATCCATGGAGCCGGGAGCTGAGCTGGAGGAATGGACAGACAGGTCAGCTCTTGGCAGCGACGCGTATCAGGCAGGTGCAGCTGCGGGCCTTCCTTTTGTTACCGAGGACGACAACGTGCGGTTTTCCGGTCAGGAGTTTTTCTACATCGATGACCGCAGGTTGAAACTTCAGAATTACACCATGATGGTGAGCTACGAGGCCACGGGCAGGACGCCCGGCGAGCAGACTCTCTTCAGTCACGCTGGCATGCAGATGAAGATAGGAGGTAGCGATTCCGGCTCAAGAGGCCACACTCTTCAAATTCAAGAATCGGGACGTTCTTTGATGGGGTCGGTGCAAAACATCGGGGAACTACAACATCTCGTTTTTCAGACCGCTCCTCAGGGGGCCATATTGAGCACCACTGAGGGTGGAGTCTATTTGGGGAGGCCTGGTAATGGCCTTCCTGTTTCCACCTTTACGACCTTGGGGGCGATGCGTTCACTAAGCGACCTGGAAGCCCGCGACTTTCTTCAGGGCAATATCAAAGAGCTGGTGATCTACGACCGCAATCTGCAGGCCCGTAACATTTTTCTCCTTCACGACTACCAGATGGCAAGGTGGCAGGAAGTGGTGACATGGAATAACCGCAACAACACGCTGGCGTTGAGAATTCGGGGCAGGATGAACGCCCCGAACCTGATGATCGGGGGTGAGGCTGGTGATTCTCTTACGGGCGGGCTTATGGACGATGTCATCTCCGGCGAAGGAGGGGACAACATCCTGACAGGGCTTGCGGGGCGGGATCGCTTCCGCATCTCGGCTGAGGCCACTTCGGATATCGTGATGGACTTCAGTGAGTCCGAGGGTGATGTGCTGGATTTTAGTCGGGTTTTCCAGGGGCAGTTTGGTGATCCATCCAAGTTCATCCAGCTTCAGGCCTCCGTGACCAGGGATGCCGACAATCAGCCTCGGGTGGATACACTGTTGCGGGTAGACCGGGGTGGGGCCGGAGCGTTTGTGGACCAGGCCGTGTTGGTGAGGGGGGTTTCGTGGGGTGCCAGTGATCTGAGGCGTTTGGTGACTGAGGGCACCCTGATTCTGGGTGGTCCCTCCTTCGTGACTCCCGTGTCCCTGCAGATTCTGGCCCAGAATGTTGATGGGTCCGCGGCGGTACGCGTGAAGCGCACGGGTGATCTGAGTGCGGCCATTGACGTTCCAGTGCTCTTTTCCGGTGTAGGCAATCCCTCGATCGACTACGAGATTCTCGGAGCCCGTGGAACAGGGAACCTGCGTTATGTTCGCCTTGGCCGGGGTAGCGCTTTTGCAGACATCCTGCTTTCAACCCGCCCTTGGGCTGCCGGGGAGCGGCTTGCACCCGAGCTGACTCCGCTTGGGGGTTATCAGAGCAGCCTGCCCGGAGCGACTGTAAAAGTGGAACTGCCTCTGATTCCGACTGTCTCAATAGCAGTGGCCAGCCATATGCGAGCTGGGTCAGCGGATTTGGGTCGTATCCTGGTAGGGCGTAGTGGCGGGGACCTGACGGTGCCTCTCGATGTGACGCTTTCCTATCGTGGAAATCTGCTGGAGAACGGGTTCATTTCCCAGCCACCCACGACTGTGACCATTCCGGCAGGCCAACAGACTGTGGAAGTGATATTGGATATGACTGCATCCCCGCCGGAGCTAAGCTACATCGATGTCAGCTTGGATTCCGGGGGCGCCGGGATGGTCCTCGCGAAGCCCAGCCAAACCCGGGTTTATGTTTTGCCCGCGGACGTTCAAAACACGGATGGCTTTCTTAGATGGGTGATGGAGAAACATCCCAATGCCTCACTTGCGAAGTTGGCGATGAGCGACAGCGACGGGGATGGGCGGAATGCTCTGATGGAGTATCTGGCGGGCACGGACCCCGACGTGCGTAACAACGGCCATGACGATCTGGCCTTCTACGACTACGAAACCGGGGCGCTTTGTCTCCGCACTGCGAGGATGATACCGCCGAGTATTCAACTGCTTACGCGTCGCACTGAGGACCTGAACGGACCTTGGGGCGATGTGGATTCAGTCGAGGCTAACTGCGAGCTCAGCATCGATGCCGACGGCTATTTTATCTGGCGGCTTCCGCCTCCTGTATCTACTCAATCCCCTGGTCGAGCGGTGAATTATGAGGTTGTGGTGAAAAAGTCGGTCCTCTTTAACTGAGGAGCGTCTTGGCCGTGACATGGATTATTTCGCACAATCTCTGAATCTTTTTGCCTACGGCAGCCTGATGTCTTGCGACATTCTCAAGGAGGTCTTGGGGGTTCAGGTTGCTGGTGTGTGGGGTTCCGTTGAGGGGTATGCCCGAAAGTGTGTGCGGGGCGAGCAATATCCGGCTCTGTTTCCCGCGTCAGGTGGGAAGGTGCGCGGTATTTGCTATCCGGGTATCAGCAAGGCGGGCTGGGAGCAGTTGGATGAATTTGAGGGCGACATGTATGAGCGTCAGAAAGTTCATGTCGTGCTTGAAGGGGGAGGTCAGACAGTGGCATGGGCGTATGTCATTCTCCCGGCATACTTAAACTATGTGACTTCTGTGGATTGGGATTATCAAAAATTCCTACGCAACGGTATTGGTCCGTTCCGGAAGGCCTATTTGGGATAGCCGTCTCCTCGGGGTGAATAGGGGGGTGAGTAAGGTTTAGTCAGGGATGCATTCGGAGTGCTCAGCCCTTGAGGAAGCTCTTGAGCATCCAGATGGTTTTCTGGTGAAGAGTGATGCGACCGATCATGAGATCCTGGCTTTCTGCACTGTTGGCTTCTCCGGCAAGGTCCCGGGCCTTGCTGGCGTCGCCTACCAGTTTCTCGTTGGCTCGGATCAGCTTGGTCACGTAGTCCTCCTGTTTCAGGGGGGCGGCGAATTCCTGCATGGCCGCTTTGGCAGCCAGGGTTCCGAGTCCGCCGATGGCGTAATTGTCCAGGGCGCGGACGCGCTCGGCGATTTCCTCGATCGCAGTGAAGAGCTCTTCGTATTGAGTTTGGAAGGCGGTGTGCAGTGCAAAGAAGCCCTGGCCCTCCACATTCCAATGGGCGAGGTGGGTGAGCGCCATCAGGGCATAAGAGTCGGCGAGCACTTGGTTGAGGCTGTCGGAGAGGGCGTTGTTCATGTCTTCCTGCAGGGGGTTGGATATTAACGAGATGCTTTCGTTGATGTGGTTAACATTAGTCGAGCATTTCTTTATGTCAAATTGATGGCAGGCTCAGGGGATTGGGGGACTGCCGCTTGATTCACCGGGCTGTGCGGGGGGGCTGGGTTTGAGGGGGGCAGGCGGAGTTGGTTTGTAGAGTGGCTTGATGGTGGGGGTTGTGATAGGAGGAGGGCATTCTTGGATCCATCTATGAGGACACGCATATCTTCCCAATCGCGGAGTCGTTCTGTTTTGAGAGGGGTCATGGTATTGGCGGTAGGGTGCGGTTTGTTAGCCGGTGTGTTCGGGAGCCGTCTTGTGGCGGCTGGCGTTGGCGGCGACCTTGAGGCATGGAGCGGGTGAAGTTCATTGTGAATCCGGCGGGGCGAGGCGGACGTTCGCTTCGGGTATGGGAACAGTTGCGCAGATTGTGGCCCGGGGGGGTGCAGCTGGAGGATGTGCTGCTTACGCAGAGACGCGGGCACGCGCAGGAGTTGGCGGCCGGGCTTGCAGGTGCAGGCACAGTCGTATGCGTGGGGGGGGACGGCAGCGTTGGAGAGGTGTTGTCGGGATTGATGTCGATCACCGAGGGAAGACCCCGGCTGCTGGTGGTTCCAGCCGGGACCGGGAATGATATTGCGCGTCATTTCGGTATCCGCTCGGTGGCGGATGTGGTTTCGGCACTTCGATTTGGCCGGGTTGAGGCGAGGGATCTGATCCGGGTCGATTGCCGGGGGGAGAACGGCACGGTGACGGTGCATGGCTATATTTTCGCGAGCGCAGGTTTTACGACCTCGGCCTATTTGAAGCCTTGGATGAAGCGGTTTGTGCCGCCGCGACTCGGATACCTGCTGGCCACCCTTGCAGCGGTGGCCATGAGCCGTCCGATTCCGATGGAGATCGAGAGTCGTGGTTTTGCGGGTAAATCCAAATGTTGGATTGTTCTCGCGGGTAATGCCGAGAGAGCGGGGGGGAATAGTCTCTGTGTGGCTCCGGGAGGGCGGACAGATGATGGGAAACTAAACATGACCGTGGTGCAGGCGCATCCACGCTCCTTGACGCTCTGGAAGTTGCTCATGAAGGCGCCATGGGGCCGGCATGTGCACGAACGGGCGGTATCCTATTATCCCGACAAGGCACTCCGGATAGCCAGTGATCCGCCCTGTCTGGTGGATGTGGACGGGGATGTGGTGGGGCGTACGCCGGCCACGTTCAGCGTGTGTCCGGCAGCAGTGGAGTTTTATGTGAAGGGCTGAGTGGTTTAGCTCCAGAACCGTTTGGCACCGATGAAGTCGTGCGTGAGCCGATGGAGGTAATCAGGGTCTTCGGGATTCGTGCTGTTCAGGCGGACGCTGGTTCCGGTGGCGTGGAGCAGTGTCTGGTTGCCGAGGTAAAGGGCGACATGATCGACGAGGCCGGAGGGGTTCATGAAGAAGAGTGCATCCCCGGGAAGAAGGGCTTCCCGGACACAGGGCAGGATGAGGTGGCCGCCGAGGTATTGTTGCTTGGCATCGCGCGGCAGGTGAATGCCGAGCACTCGGAACGTGAGCTGTACGAGGGCGGAGCAGTCGATTCCGGTGCTGCGGTTTTTGCCGCCGAGTTGATACGGTGCATGGAGGAAAGACCGGGCAAAGCGGATGGCGTCCTCCATTCTGGCCGGGGAATAAACGGGTGGCTGGCAGATGGTTTGCGGCAGGCCGATTGAGTTGCCGAAAGCATCGATGCCCTGCACGCGATCGGGTGTGGTGTCGAGTGCAAGGAGGAGACGGGAACCGGCAGGTATTGGTTTGTCCGCGGTGTTGTAGTCCTGAAGCAGGGTCACACGCGGCTGGTTCAGCTGATGGATAAACTCGGCGTGCTCCGCCCGGCGGAAATGAGCTTTGTCAGCGTAACCCCAGTAACCCGTGAGAGTTTTGATCAGGTAAACGCCGCTCAGTTCCTTGAGGATGTAGACAGGTTCGCCATAGAGCGCTTCATCCATGGGGTTGCCGTCGAGGGAGGGTTTGGACCAGGTCAGCGCATGGGGTGCGGTGGTAATGGCGAAAGGGCCGGGATGTGTGGAGGAGTCAGGGACGATTTGGACCTCATCCGAGATCGAGGCGAACCCCAGCTGGCGGAATACTTCGCGGACGATGCTTTTGAACTCGAGGCGTTCGGTTTCCCCTTGCAGGAGGAGAGTGTTGTTTTGCCATTCGGCCTGAATGTTGAGGTAGAAGCCAACGCGATCGGAGAGGACCAGTGCGCGGAGTTGTTCGAGGCAGAGTTCCAGGGCTTCCGGATTGTGGCCCAGGGACGCCCGTATCTTTGAAGCGAGCGCCTGATGGAACTGGGTTTGGCCCGAGGGTTGATCGGGACGTTCCAGGGCGCCAAGGACTTGATTGAGCTGCATACGGTTGGGTTCCAGGCCTACTTGGAGGGTGTAGGTATTTCAGTGAACTCGCAGTGGTAGTCCCATTGATCAAAATAGAGGTTGCCTCCACGCCATTCGACCTCACCCCTCTGGAAGTCCACGACTTCCGAGCGGAAGAACTGCTTGGGCGGATAGAGGGGCTGGTCGTAGTCGGTGTTGACGATCATGCGGTCGCCATCAAAGCCGCCGAGATAAAACAGGCGTAGCTCAGGGACGTCTGTTGGCATGAGGCCGTACGAAACGTCGACGGGAATCCAGCCCTGGTTGGGAAGGTAGATGCGGCACCAATCATGCAGGTTGGGAGAAGGTTGAACCATCCAGCCGGATTCCCAACGGGCCGGGATACCGTTGAGGCGGCAAAGCGTGATGAAAAGCATCGTCTGGATTCCGCAGTCTCCATGGCGGTGAGTGAGCGCGTAATCGGTCAGCGATTCGAGCGTGGAATATTCGCGGGCCCCCGCCCAGGGAATGTTTTGCGAGACCCAGGTGAAAAGCTTGCTCGCTATGACAGCAGGATTTCTTTCGCGACCAATGATGGAATCCGAAAGTCTGCGCAATTCTGGCGTGAACGGAATATGAGGCGGACGTTGCTGGACGTGGTAGAGGAAGTCGGATGGAGTGATATCGGATGGGGATGTCGGGGTAAAATCGGGGGTGTTTGGCAGGGAGGTGTGTGTGCTGAACTCAAAGGTCGCGGTGAAGATTGTAGGCTCATTTGTAACCGCCGGCTGCTCGAGATAAAGGCAGGACAGGGAGTTGGTTGCGGGGCTGACAAGCGGGTTGGGCGGAGTTGTGGCGATCAGTCGGACATCCGTCTGCCGGGTAGATCGATGAGGATAGGGCAGCCAGGCACGGATACTTTCGCCCGGGGGGACTGTGTTCGCTTGAACCTTCAGCGTGTATTTGACCCGGTAACGCTTGGTTTTAAGGGTAGCCTTCGCCTGCAGGACTTGCGCGGCATTGGTCATCCAGCAGGCGATGTCAGGATCCGGCCCCGGCTGGATGGAAGCCTTGCGTTCCCTGGCTTCGGGATGGATGCGGAAGACATTGGCGGCAGCGCGGTTGAAATAGTGTTGTTTGCCGTCGATGAGGATCGATTCGATGGCGCCGTCGGCTTCCCATCGGGTGATATCTGCCTCTGAGGTGCCGGGGGCAATTCGTTGCGCTTCGACCAGGATGTCAGCCTTGGATTTTGTGAAATCCAGGGCGATGCGGCGCATGCGATCCTGCTGAAATAGAATCTCCTGACGTTCCGTGGCTGTAAGTGAGTGGGATTCGATTGCGGAGGATATGAGGTTGGACGCGAGCTGCCACTGGCCCGAGGTGACTGTGGATGTGATGGCTTCGTGTGTAGCCGCTTCAGCTGAGTTCAGGGTCAGAGAAGTCATTACGACCAACATCATGACTGTGAGACAAGGGATGTTTATGGGTCGGGCCACGTCAGAAAGTGATAGTGGAGATCAGCAAAGAGGGGAAGGTCCAGTTTTTGTGCTGCGGATTCTTGGCTCACGTGTCGCGATAATCGGTACAGGGCCGGTCGGTTATCGCAGGAGTGAGTACACGCTGGTAGCGCTGACAACGTAATCGGGGACATTATGGTAGTCGTCGTTGATGCATTCCATGATGCCGCGATTTTGGAAGTCGGCGATCACTTGGCGGATCATTCGGACCGCCAATTCCGGGTCTTTGCGGGCGATGACGGGAGCTGTCCAAGCGATGGGGGTGGCCCAGTAGGCCCCGTTCTGGTAGGTGCCAGGTTTGACATTGGCGAGGAGGCTTTGCCAGTTCTCGCCTGCGGGCAGGTGGCGGATTTGGCCATGCTGGGTGAGTTCCTCGTAATGCTGCACGAGGTAAGTGGCGATGCGGTCAGTTTGGCTGGGGGTGGCGATGGCCAGGTGAGCAGCCAGAGCGCTGCCCCAGATATCGATTTGGCGGCAGTCATCATCTGCAGCGAAGAACATTCCATGACGGTCGTCCCAGAGTTGGTCGAGATTGAGGCGGATGAGTTGAGCACGGTAACGGTAGGTCTCCGGTTCGCCGCATTGGGCTTTTGTGCAGAACTGTTCCATCCCGCGGCAGGCGTCATAGTAAAGCAGGGAGGAGAAGAGCAGGTGTCCGGTCTTTTTGACCGTATCGGTGAAGCCGTAAGGGCACTGCGGATGGTCCGGGTCGTTGAAAACAAGGCCGTTTGGGGCACGCGAGGTGTGGTCGAGACCTTTTCTGATGGCGGGTTCGAGTTCGCGGAATAGGGTCAGATCACCGGTGATGCGGGTTGCTTCGACCAGGAGCTTGGCCATGAAGGGGCCATTGTCGAGTGCATGATCTGAGAGTGGCGAGGATTCTCCGCCGGGGCTGTAGACCCCCTTGCCCGCGGTGTTTACGCGGTCGGGCATGCACCCGTCGGCTCGCTGTCCTTTGACGAGGTAGTGGATGGAGTGGAGGATGTCGTTCGTGTTCAGGAGGTCGCCGGCTTGTTCGACCATGTATTGGAAGTCACGGGTCCAGAGTGCGCGGTAATTGCCGACGCCATCAGGAGTATGGAGCCAGGTGCCGTTGGTGGCTTGGACACGGCAGCCTTGGAGTTGCTTGAGGGTGGCCTCGCGCAGCCAGATGATGTCCTCCTGCGGGATGGAGTGTTGCAGTCGTTCGTGGAGGGACTGGGTGTTAAAAATGGAGTAGGAAGGTGATGCCGCGCCGGCGTGCGGGGCGATGCTGGCTAATAAACAGGCAGCAAGCAGTAGTCGACTGGAGGGTGGTTTCATTGCGGGCGGATGAGTTTCAATGGTGTGGGAGCTGTGTGGACCTTGTACGGATTATTGGGACACCTGTCCCCAGAATCCGTACGGGGTGTTTCAGAGTCAGGGCTATTCTGAGTCGTGGAGTATGCGGGCGCGGGTAGAGGCGGGGGAGGGGAGGGAGAAGCCGTTGGCGAGTTCATCGGCCAGGTTGAAGGGGAGGTGTTTCGAGCGGGAGATGTCGGCGGCTGTTTGGGAGACGGTTTTGAGGTTGAGAGTTGTGGGGCGAGGAAGGGCAAGGAAGATGAGGTTGCCGGCGCCGCGGACATCGAGGATGTAGAGCCGGTCGAAGCCTTCCTGATAGGTGCTGACCATGGGTTCGTACAGGCGGTTGGAGGTGCGGCTCCAGATGTTGCCGACGACGACCCCCTGGGGGGAGAGCGCTTTGCGGACGGCGTGGAGGAATTCAATCGTTGCCAGATGATAGGGGATGCTGTCGGCACCATAGGCATCAAGGAAGATGAGGTCGTAGGGCTCGGTGGTTTCCTCGACGAACTTGCGTCCGTCGGCGACGTGGGCGTGGAGTTTGTCATCGGGTTGGAATCCGAAGAATTGTTTGGCGACGCGGACGACTTCGGGGTCGATATCGACGACATCGATGGTGGCGTTGGGGTAATGGTGATGGAGGAAGGAGGGGATGGAGCCTCCGCCGAGGCCGATGATGAGGATGCGTTGGGGGTTGGGGACGAGGGCTAGGCTGGTGAGGGTGGCGCGGACGTAGGGGAGTTCGATGTGGCTGGGGTCATTGAGTTTGACGACGCTTTGGCGTGCGCCGTTGCGTTCGAAGAGCAGCGTGCGGAGGCCGTCCTGATCTTGAGTAACCACGATGGTATTGTAGTCGGATTGGGTTTCGTAGACGACTTGGGATTGGGCCGTGGCGATCCACGAGGCCAGAGTGGTGATTGCGGCGATGCACGCGAGGGTGGGCCAGCGGCTAAGGATTTGCGGGAGGTTCATGGTTATTGGAGGTCTTTAGCGGTGAGGGTGATGGTTTGGCCGGGGGCGAGGTTCAGCGAGAGGGTGCGGGTTGAGGCGGGGGTTTTCAAGCGGCATGGGCCACCCTTTTCACTGGTGAGGATGACGGTGGTGACCTGGCCGTGGGTTAATTGGGCGGACACGAGGATGCCGCCGCGGGCCCGGAGCGTGGTGAATTGGGCGTTCTGCCAGCCGGGCGGGATGGCGGGGAAGATCTGGATGATTCCGCGATGGGATTGGAGGAGCATTTCCTGGGTGCCGGATGCGGCGGCGAAGTTGCCTTCCAGCGTGAAGGGGCGGTAGCGGAACTTGGAATAGCCGCGGTCGGTTTGGTCGCCGTTGCAGTGGAAGCTGTTTCGGAGCGTGAAGGCGGAGGAGAAGATTTCGAGGGCTTCGGCGGCCTGCTGTCCGTTCAGGGCCCGGGCGGCCATGTTGCTGAGCCATGCGAAGCTGTATCCGCACCAGTAGTCGGTACCGGTGTTGAGGAGGTGAGCGAGGGAGGACTCGATGATTTGGCGATCCTGCGGGGAGGCCTCGACATCGAGGATGCCGAGCGGGTGGATGGCCATGAGGTGGGAGAAGTGGCGGTGGGATTCAGTGAGGGGTGCGTCCTTGGCGACGAGCAGTCCGTCCGTGGGGGTGGTGGCGAGGTTGGGGAGTTCCTTGAGGCGTTCCTGCCAGTAGGCGGTGTCGTTGGTGAGCTGGAGTTCTGAGGCGAGCTCGGCGGTGGCGGTCCAGAGCCAGCGGATGAGGGCGAGGTCGTAATTTGTGATGGTATCGAACCAGGCTTGGGGGCGGTTGTCATGGATCTCGGGTGAGGAGGAGAGGGGGAGGTTGCGTTTGCCGTTGGGTGCTTTTTCCCGCGTCATGGCTTCGAGGAAGATGCTGGCTTCATTGAGGTAGGGGTAGGCGCGGTGTTGGAGGAAGTCGAGGTCCTGCGAGAATTGCCAATGCCAGTAGAAATGTTGGGCGAGCCAGGCGGCGGTGGTGGAGGAGTGGGTGTATTGGCGCCAGCCGCCGATTTGGTGGTTATTGAGGTCGGCGGTCATGGGGACGTTGAGTCCGGGTTGTTGGAAGAAGGATTGGGTCCATTCGCGGCAGGCCTCGCGGGTATTCCAGAGCCAGTCCAGGTAGGCGAGACCTTCTTCCAGTCGGTTGCCGCTGTAGCAGGGCCAGTAACTGAGCTGAGTATTGAGGTCGTGATGGTAGTCCCCTTTCCATGGGGGGAGTTGTCCGTCATCGGCGGTCCAGGGGCCTTGGAGCGTGATGGGGGGGCAGAGGCGTCGGCTGGCGGCGCCGAACTTATAGGTGTCGAGGAACCATTGGCGTTCGATGGTGGGGTTGGGGAGGGTGAGTGTGGATTTGGACCAGTACTTTTGCCACCAGTCCCGGTGCATGGTGATGAACGTGCTGGGAGGGGTGGAGAGGATGACTTGGAGTGATTGGCGGGCCTCGTGGAGCAGGGGGACGGATTGGTTGGTTGAGGCTAGGATAGTCCATGCGGCGATCCAGCCGTTGTTGTGGCGGCGCCATTCGAGGTAGGTGGCGTATTGGAGGCCGAGGGCTCCTTGCTGGGTATAGGCCTGCCAGTTGGGTCCGGAGGTTTGGATGGGGTATGGGTAGCCGAGTTGGGCGAGGTCGCCGGCACCGATCCCACCGGCGGCGGCGTTCGTGACCTGGCCGCCGAAGGGAGGAGGGATGAGTTTGGGGGAGAAAGTGGGTTGGTGTGTGGGTGGGGTGTCGGAATCAGGCAGGAGTTGGATGAAGCCGACGAGAGGAGAGGCAGCGCAGATGAAGGTGCGGAGTTCCCAGCCTTCCTTGAAGCGCATGGAGGCTTCGGCGTGTAGGAGGTTCAGGTGGGTGGATTCGAACGTGAGGCCGAGGTCGATTTCGATGCGGCCGGCGGGGATCTTCGTGGGGGCGGGACGGTTATAGGGTTTTTCGTAGACACGGACCAGGTCGTCGTGCCGGCCTTGTTGATGCCATTGGCGCATGGTTTTGAAGTTGTAGTCGGGTCCGGAGAATTCGGGGACGGGGGTGAGGTCCCAGAGGTCCGTACGGTCGAGGGAGATGCGGACTGGGTTGCCGTTGCCCCAGAGGAGGGCGCCGAGGATGCCGCTGCCCAGGGGGATAGCTTCGTCCCAGGTGGTGACGCTGTTGGTGAAGTAGAGGCCGTGTTTTGCTTCGGGGAGTTGGGGGAGGATGGTGGGGGCGGCGAGGAGTGGGCAGGAGCAAACGAAGGGTGAGATCGTGATGGCTGCAACAAGTTCACTCCAGGTCAGCTTGCGCTTCATGATGAGGAACATTGGCATGGACTTGGGGTTTCGACGAGGGGGAACCGTTGTGCCTTTGGGCTTGGCGTTGGGAGGGGGTTTTTTTAGGGTGTGTTGATTCCCGTAGGAACAGGCATTCAACCCCCGAGAGGCAAATTCTATGTTCAAGACAACGAGGCGTGGCTTTTTGAAGAGTTCATTGGCTGCTGGAGCGACGGCGGTGATTTGCGGTACTGGGTCGACTACGCGTGTGTTGGGGGCGAACAATCGTTTAAGGATTGCGGTGGCGGGGGTGAATGGGCGGGGCAGCAATCACATTGACGGGTGGCTGGGGCAGGAGAACGTGGAGATTGCGTATTTGATTGATCCGGATGAGCGGGTTTTGGGGGGGCGTTTGGAGAGTTTGAGGGGCAGGGTTCAGGGGAAGTTCAGCTGCAAGGGGGTGGCGGATGTGAGGGAGGCCTTGGAGGACAAGGAACTGGATGCGATCTCGATTGCGACGCCGAATCACTGGCATTCACTGATGACGATCTGGGGTGCACAGGCGGGGAAGCATGTGTATGTGGAGAAGCCGATGAGCCACGATGTTCAGGAGGGGAGGGTGGTGGTGGAGGCGCAGAAGAAGTATGGGGTGGTGATTCAGCACGGTACGCAGAGTCGCAGCGATGCGGCGAGGGCGGGGCTGCATGAGATGATTCACGCGGGCAAGTTTGGGAAACTGAAGATTTCGTATGGGTATTGTTGCAAGCCGCGGGCGAGCATTGGATTCAAGAGTCCGGGGCCTGCTCCCTCGAACTTGAACTGGGATCTTTGGCGGGGGCCGGCGATTATTGACCAGTATCACGGCAACTATGTGCATTACAACTGGCACTGGTTCTGGGAGACGGGGAACGGGGATTTGAACAATCAGGGGACGCACGAACTGGACAAGGCGCGGTGGGCCTTGGATCCCGGTTTGACGCATCCGGTGCGGGCGATGGCGATTGGCGGGCGGTTTCAGTGGGAGGATCAGGGTGAGACGCCGAACACCATGATGGGCATTGCGGAGTATCCGAACGGGCAGTGGGTATTCTTCAATGTGCGGAATGTAAATTACGACAAGTATGAGCGTCAGGTGGAGAACGAGTATTATTTTGAGGATGGGGGGAGGATCATTCGGGAGAAGTATTATGCGAAGGGGAGTGACAAGGGGGAGGAGATTGCGATTGAGCCGGGGCATGTGACACCGGGAGGGAACTGGGGGGCGTTTGTGGCGGCGTGTCGGGCGGGCAAGCCGGAGATGGCGAATGGCACGGCGCCGGAGGCACACTATGCGTGCGTGCTGGGTCATTTGATTAACAACTCGTATCGGTTGGGCAAGTCGGTGCCGTTCAATGCGAAGGCCGGGCAGTTTGGGGACAACAAGGATGCGTATGAGCATTTCATGCGGTTGCACTCTGTGATGGCGGATGGTGTGGGGGTGCCGGAGGAGGGCAGTGAGTATGTGGTTGGGCCGTGGCTGACCTTTGATCCGGAGACGGAGCGGCACACGGGGGATTATGCTGATGCGGCCAACGAGTTGTTGAAGGACCGGAATCGGCCGGGGTTCAGAGTGCCGCCGGTTCGACGCGTATGATCGGCATTTCCAGGTTGTGGCCCGTCGCCGCTGTAAAGCAGTGGGTGGCGGGTTTCTTACTTTTCGTAGTTTCGCTTTGGGTTTACGGGGCTGGGGGTGAGTTACCGGTGATGCCGAGACTGGGGAGTGGGGAGCTGGACCGGGTGAAGATGGTTGAGGTGTTGGAGCGGTGGCAGTACGGCCATGCGCCGGATGTGCCGTCATTTGAGGTGGAGAATCTGGTGGTGAAGGAAGTGCGGGTGGAAGGGGTGGCGGGTATGGCGAGGCTAGTGACGGCGGAGCTGGTATTTGGGCCTAGGCGGGAGTTGCGGATGCAGGTGGGTTGTTGGCTGCCTGGAGGGGATGCGGCGGAGGTTCCGGTTGTGCTGGGTATTTAGCCGGTGTGGTGGCCGGATCCGTTTTTGCGTCGCGGTGTGGTGAAGCGGCTGTTATCGCGCG
>JBMTVN010000010.1:0-35248 GCA_049451415.1 Limisphaerales bacterium
GTCTGCCGATCCTGCAGGCGGGCATTAGCGGGCGGGTTGTGCTGGATGCACAGTTGGATGAACCGGGGCTGGTCGTTGAATGGAATCCCGACCTGATCCGGCAGGTCCTGGTGAACTTAGTGACCAACGCCGGTGAGGCCATGAGTGGTGGCGCAGGTACCATCTGTGTCCGGACTGGCCGTATGCCTGCAGAATCCATCCCGACGGAGCACCGCTACCCGGTGGACTGGAAGCACGCGCCACGCGACTATGGCTTTCTGGAGGTTCAGGATGACGGCTGCGGGATTGCGGAGGATGATTTCGAGAAGTTGTTTGATCCGTTTTTTTCGACCCGCTTTGTAGGTCGAGGCATGGGACTTCCCGTGGTCCTGGGCATTGTCAAGGCGCACGCCGGTTGTGTGACCGTGGAGAGTCAGTTACAGAAGGGCACAACGTTTCGGATTTTCCTGCCTTTGACCGGGGGACACTTGTCGTCGACCGCTGCACTGAGTCCCGGCCAGGCTCTTCCCCTTCAACTTCCGGGAAGTGTGCTGGTGGTGGATGACGAGGCGGCGGTGCGGCTGGCTTGTGTTGTGGGTTTGCGCAGGCTGGGCTGGAATGTCCTTGAAGCGGAGGATGGTCCGGGCGCACTGGCACTATTCCAGCGGCATCAAGGTGAGTTGGCGTGTGTCGTGTGTGACCTGACGATGCCAGGCCTGAGCGGTTGGGATGTTCTAGAGTCGATGCGGCGACTCCGACCGGGGATTCCCTTCATCCTGACGAGTGGTTATGGAGAAGCGCAGGCGATGGCCGGGAAGCGTTCGGAGAAGCCGGACCATTTTCTTGGCAAGCCGTTCTCGACTGGACTGCTGGCCCGGTGCATTGCAGGCGTAACGGCCGGCCGGTCTTAGGGGAGATTTCCTTTCTTACGGGTATGCTGCGGTGAATTTGAAACCCAAGCGCGGCGTCTCATCACCGTTGACTGGGGAGCCCTGCGAGTAGAGGCTTTCCAGATCCCGTTACAAGATTCCGGACCCAATCAATTCCATGAAAACGATCCGCATTTCGATCCTGACAGCGGCTTTGCTGGTGGCGAGTGGAGCTGCACTCAATGCGCAACCTGAGACCCGGCCGGAGGCACCGGACGCGAGCGGCTGGGTTCAGCTTTTCGACGGGCAAGGTTTGAGCGGATGGACCGCCCCGGATCCCGGGGACTGGACACTGAAGGACGGTGTGCTGACGGGGCGAGGCAAGACCAGCCATCTGTTTAGTCCGAACACGTATACCAATCTCGAATTCAAGGCGGAGATCCGGCTCAACCATGCCGGCAACAGCGGCATGTATATCCGTGCCCGCTATGGCAACGGCTGGCCACGGGGCTACGAGACGCAGGTGGAAAACACCAGTTCGGACCCGCAGCGGACAGGCAGCCTCTACGGCATCAAGAAGAACCTCAAGCAGCTGGTGGAGGATGACACCTGGTGGACACAACATGTGATCGCCATTGGCGACCGCATCATCGTGAAGGTCAACGACACCATCGTGGTCGACACCCGCCACGAGCGTTACACGTCGGGCCATCTGGTTTTGCAGCAGCATGATCCGGGAAGCGTGGTGCAGTATCGGAACGTCATGGTGAAACGGTTGCCTGCGGACACCGAGGCTGCATTGGCCGAATCGCTCAAGGACATGCCGGACCTTGGCCAGGCACCGCTGGTTCCCTAGCGATGGATCGAGGTGGTGGTGTTGGGAATGGGACGCGTTGCCCCGGAAGTGAGTCCTCATTTCCCGTGACCAAAGGGGCCCGGGGCATACGAACGATGTTGTTTCATATCCTTTCCGGCACGTGGAGGTTCACCCTGGTGAGCCTGGGCGGCTTCAGTTTATGGGCGGTTGGCGGGCGTTGGTTTTATCGGAACCTGGGTGAGGCGGGCCTTTATGCACTGACCACCCTGGTTTTCGTCGGGCTGGCCCTGCTGCTGCTTCCAGCGCTGGTGGAGGGCCCGCGCAAACGGACGAAACTCGCGCGTTCTTTTGTGCCGGCATTTGTGGCCTATGCGTTGGGATGGTGCGTGATGTGGTTTCTCGTCGGGGGCAGGACGGGTGAGTGGCTTGGAGCACTGCTGGGATGCTCACTCTTCGTTTGTTCCCTCGGGAAGGGTCTCCGGGCGGGCGGGCTGCACCTGACCCCGACCGCGGTATTCTTTGCACTCCATACTGCGGGCTATTTCGCGGGGGGCTGGCTTCTGGCCTGGCTTCTGGAATTCCGGGACAGCGACTTGAACAGTCCTCTCAGTCCTGAGTTGCTGGGAACGATGGCCAAACTCGCGTGGGGATTAGCCTACGGCATCGGCTTTGGATCGGGACTGGGCTACCTGTTCCATGTCCTGGAGGCCAAATCGGGAGACGCTGCCGCAGTCACGGCAGGACCCGATTCCAACGCGACCGGCAGAGTGTAGTAGCGGGACCTGCGTTTGAACGTAATGTTCAGGTATGACAACCCGCCGCATCCGTATTATCGAAGAGTCCCCATCCCAACCAATTTGCCCCCATTGCGAGAAGGATGTGGACGCCATTGCCGCCCGCCGGGTCGAATCCGCCCTTGGAGTCCGGTTCCTCTACTACTGCCCGCAATGCCGGAAGATCCTCGGCATCTCGCATCGCAAGGGTTTCTGGATGGGATGAGTTTCCTCGCCTGACTGGAACCGGCAAAGCCACCCGGCTTGCGACCGGGCTTCAGCACTACCGCGACAGCGCAGGACGCCCGGCCCCGGGCGGAAGAAATATGTTTGGCCGGACGCAGTAAACATTGCGGATGGGTAGCTGCCGCAACCAATTTAACGGCAGGTCCGAAAGTTCAGGACTGCGCCCGGCCAAAGTTAGTCATGCGGAACTCCCTTGGTTACCCCCCGTGGTTGCACCCATTTAGGCCACGGGAAGAACACCAGAAGCCCCCCAGTGTCCGCTTATACAAGCGCAGTCGAGATACAATCCCCGCCAAGTATTTCTCTCCTTGGGCTGGATCCTGCCGTCCGCACCGATTGCTGTTGCGACAGGGAAAGCTTTTGGCGAGTTTCAGCGTTGCCGATGTCAGTTTTCCTATCTTCCACAGCGTCAAAGCATCTGTCTCGCGGGGCATGCTTCTCCCGCGGCGTCCGTTCCACCCTGACCGGGATAGGGATCTTCCTGGGGCTGGCTGGATGGACGGGTGTAGGCACCGGGGGCCTCCTTGTTGCTGCACCCTCCATCAGCTGGAATAAGGGCGACGGCTACCGTTGGCGCGAGCTGGCACCAGCCGGAGACGAAGGCCAGCCGGGCTTTACTCGACTGGGGGGAGAGCAGACCGGCCTTCAATTCACCAATACCCTTTCGGAGATGGACGGCGCACTGAACCGGGTCCTCTACAATGGCTCGGGTGTCGCGGTGGGCGACTACGATGGCGATGGTTATCCCGATCTGTATTTCTGCGGTTTGAACACGAGCAACGTACTTTACCGCAACTTGGGCGGCCTACGATTTGAGGCCGTTGCGGACAACGCGGGCGTTGATTTCCCGGATGCGTTTGGCCGCGGCGCAGTCTTTGCAGACATCAACGGTGATCGCTGGGACGATTTATTGGTGAGCACGCTGGATCAGGGTGTCCGCTGCTATCTCAACGATGGCCACGGTCGATTCAAGGATGTGACGGCTCAGGCTGGGACCCGCAGCGATGCGGGCTCGACTTCACTGGCACTGGCTGACATCGATGGAAACGGGACGCTGGACCTCTATATCACGAACTACCGTCCTACCGACATCCGTGACCAGGGCGAGGTCACCATGCGGGTTGTGGACGGCAGGGTAATCCCCCCGCCGGAGTATGCCGACCGGCTTACCGTGATTCAGGGTGCAATCTATGAGTTTGGCCAGCCCGACCAGTTGCTGCTCAACGATGGTGGCGGCCGCTTCACCCCGGTCCAGTGGGAATCCGGGGCTTTCCTTGACGAGTCAGGGGCGGCACTCACCGGTCCACCTCGCGACTGGGGATTGACCGCCACATTCCGCGATATCAACCAGGATGGCTTGCCTGACATTTATGTCTGCAACGATTACTGGACGCCGGACCGGTTTTGGATCAATCAGGGCCGGGGTCGTTTCCGGGCCATTGAAACCGTTGGGCTGCGCAACACCAGTGCCAGTTCCATGGGGATCGACATCGCGGACTATGATCGTGATGGCGACCCCGACATCTTCGTGTTGGACATGTTCAGCCGGGACCCGCGACTGCGCATCCGCCAGAAACTGGCCCAGATGCCGCCTCCGAACGAAATCGGTGTCATTGCCAACCGCCCGCAAGTCATGCGCAACACGCTGCAGGAAAACCGTGGCGACGCCACCTTCCGTGAAGTCGGGTGGGAGGCGGGTGTCGTGGCTGCCGACTGGGCCTGGTCCACCGTATTTCTGGATGTGGATCTCGACGGCTTTGAGGATTTGCTGATCGCCGCGGGGCATTTCAAAGATGTGCAGGACATGGATGCCAACATGCTGATCAAGACGAGGCAGACTCCGCGCGATTCCAGCCTGTCAGCGGCCGAGCGCCGACGTCGCTTTACCAGGGAGCTGCTGGAGCATCACCGGCTTTATCCACGACTCGACATGCCGGTGGTGGCCTATCACAACCGCGGCGACGGCACCTTCGAGGAAACGACCGCTTCCTGGGGCACGGGCGAAGCCGGGGTTCACCACAGCCTTGCCTACGGCGACTTTGACCTCGACGGCGACCTGGACCTCGTCACCAACAACCTTGAGACGCAGGCCGGGTTTTATCGCAACGACAGCGTGAAGCCGCGCGTTGCCGTTCGACTCAGAGGACTGGCCCCCAACACCGCCGGCATTGGAGCCAAGGTAAGCCTCATCACGGACAGCCTGCCTGTTCAATCGCAGGAAGTGGTGTCGGGCGGACGATATCTCGCCGGGTGCGAACCCGTCTTCAGTTTCGCTACAGGCAAGGCAGCGGACAGCATGCGGATCGAAGTCACCTGGCGATCAGGACGAACGAGTGTCGTCACCGCCGTCCGCCCCAATGCTCTCTATGAGATCAACGAGCCTGAGCATCCTGCCACGACAACCCTCGAGGCGGCCCAGCCATCAGCGGCACCGTTCGTTGACCTGAGCGGGGCCCTCTCCCACACCCATCAGGAATCCAGTTTCGACGACTTCAACCTGCAACCACTACTGCCCTTCCGCCAAAGCCAGGCCGGACCCGGGCTTGCGTGGTTCGACGTGAACCAGGACGGACATCCCGACCTGATCAGCGGGAACGGTCGCGGCGCTCCGCTGGAAGTCTTTCTTGGAGATGGCCAAGGTGGGTTCAAGCGAGTCTCATCGGCACCGGAGTGGGTTGCTCCGGATGACATCACCATGTGCCTCGGATACCATCCGACGCCTGCCAGCACCGGAATTCTCGTTGCTGTTTCCGGCTATGAGGAACCCGGGCAGGCGGCGGTTTTCCACGCCACCTTGCTCAATGGCAGAATCAAGGTGGAACCCCTGCTCAGCGGTCTCCCGGGAAGCGTTGGCCCGATCGCGCTCGGCGACATGGATGCCGATGGCGACCTCGACCTGTTTGTTGGCGGCGGCCCACGTCCCGGCCACTATCCTGAAGGCTCCGGCTCACGGATCTACCTTCGTAGTGGCAACCGATGGGAGCTGGACACCGGGAACAGCCGTATTCTGGCGGAAAC
Organism: Limisphaerales bacterium; assembly: GCA_049451415.1. Lineage (GTDB taxonomy): Bacteria > Verrucomicrobiota > Verrucomicrobiia > Limisphaerales > JAHDYP01 > JBMTVN01. Next base: position 5,703 of record JBMTVN010000010.1, read on the forward strand.
CGGCATCGTGAACAGCGCACTCTGGAGCGATGTGGCGGGGGACTTTCTTCCGGAGCTCATCCTTGCGTGTGAATGGGGGCCGGTCCGTGTCTATCAGCTCCGGGGCAACCTTCTCCAGGAGATCACCGTCCCCCTGGGACTGGGCGCCACCATTGGCTGGTGGCGCAGCGTGGCAACTGCCGATCTCAACAGCGACGGCCGGCTGGACATTGTGGCGGGCAACTGGGGCCGGAACAGTCCGTTCCAGGCCAGTCCGGCCAAACCCGTCCGACTGCTCTACGGGGACTGGATGGGGGCGGACCGCTATGAGCTTCTGGAGACTGACTACATCCCGGGCAGCAACGACCTGATCCCCACGCGGGATTTCAACTCGCTCGTGCCTTCACTTCCGTTCCTTTACGAACGCTACCGCAGCTTCCGGCAGTTCAGCGAATCGCCCGTGCAGGTTCTGCTGGGTGAGTTCAGCAAGCAGACATTCATGGCTGCAGCCACAACGCTGGATTCCATGGCGTTCATCAGCGGGCAGGACCGGTTCATGCCCACTCCCCTGCCCCGCGCAGCCCAGCTTACTCCCGTATCCGGTTTGGCTGTGGCGGATGCGGACGGGGACGGGCACGAGGACGTTTTCCTCAGCCAAAACTTCTTTCCCATGCGAGCGGAGCTGGCGCGGCAGGATGCCGGACGCGGGCTATGGTTACGCGGTGACGGTACGGGTGCATTGGCTGAAGTTGCAGGGAACGACTGGGGCATAGAAGTCTATGGGGATCAGCGTGGCGCTGCACTGGCTGATCTGGACAGCGATGGCCTGATCGACCTGGCGGTGGCACAGAATGGCCACGAGACCCGCCTCTTTCAGGGTCGGGCCGGAGCACCTGCGTGGCGGATTCAACTCCAGGGACCTCCGGCCAACCCTGCCGCCATCGGCGCCCAGCTCAGGTTGGAGAATGACAAACGAAAAGGCCCGGTGCGTGAGATCCAGGCCGGTTCCGGCTACCGCTCCCAGCACAGCGCCATCCAGCTCATGGGACCCACCGGCCAGTTCAACCGCATCTGGATCCGCTGGCCGGACGGAACCGAGACCACCCACCCCCTCGACCCGTCGGAGCGACAGGTTCAGTTCAAGCGATAATCTCAGGGCCGGCCCGCACTCGCAGTCTGTTCGATCCGGTCCATGGACGGCGCCTGCCAGATGTGCAGTACTCCTCGCAGATTGTGCGCCGCCAAGGTGTCACCTGAGGGAGAAAACTGCACATCCTGAAACATCGATCCCTCACCCTGCAGAGTCACTAGCTCCTGCAGCGTCCGCACGTCCCAAAGCTTGATGGCTTCATTCCCATTGCTCCCGATCGCCAACCGCTCGCCGTCAGGGGAAAAGCAGACGGAATGCAGCCCTTGGAGAAATCCCTGCACGGTCCCCACTCTCCTCCCCTCCATGACCTCCCACAACTCACAGCCACCGGCATGGTTCAGCATGGCCAGCCATCGTCCGTCTTCCGAAAAGGCCCCACCCTGCAGGACGTTCTCGGAGGACAGCAGACGTTCCATCTCCCCGCCATGGCTGGAATAGAGGCGACCCACGCCACCCTGACCCAGCGTCAGGTACCATTCACCGCCTCCGGAGAACAAAGAAAAGAACCTGCTTCCCGGCTCCCCGTGCTCCCAGGTCTTCAGCACCTTGCCGCTGAGCGGATCTCGCACCCGGAATACTCTGCCGCCATCCGAAGCAGTCACCAGCGCATTGGACGGAGACAGGAAGCGGACAGGTCGCTCCCAACCATCCGCCTGCAGCTCCAGCCGCCCCCCGGCAGCGAAATCCCATACCAGCAATGTGCCCCCCTGTGCATCCAGCGCCGCCATGAACCTGCCGTCGGAGGAAAAGCGTGCATCCATGGGTTTGACGTCTGCGAGATCGATCAGGTTTTGGCCCAATGCGTAGTCCGGTCCCTGCCATCTGGATACCCGACCGGTGCGCTCCAACACCACCACGCCATCTCCCGGACCGGAAAACCCCCAGTGTCCTACCGCGACCGGCAAGGTGTGGTAATACCGCTGGACCTCTACCTGGGACACATCCCAGACATTGACCACGCCATCCTTCCCCCCGCTGGCCAACGTTGTTCCATCCGGACACAGCGCCATGCTCCAGACCTCGAGCTTGTGCCCGCGCAAGGTGGCCTTCGGGGCCCGCTCCACGAACGGCGGACGACTCGTCCCCGCGTCTGAATCCGACCCCATCTCATCCTCCACACCGGACATCGCCCCGCGCAACAGTGCATCGACCCAGCCCATGTCCCACAGGTGAATGGTCTGGTCTCCGCTTCCGCTGGCCAGCGTCCTGCCATCGGGCCAGAACAATAGCGACCGTACATAGGTTCGATGCCCCTCCAGGCGTCCCAACTCACTGCCTCCGGCAACGTCCCACAACCGGACCGAGCTCTCGACGAACCCTCCCGCTGAGGCCAATGTCCTGCCGTCAGGTGCGAAGGCAAGGCTCGTCACCGTCTCCTCTGCCGCTGCAGCCTCCCACAGGATCCTGCCCGTCCTTGCCTCCAGCATACGCAGCTTCCCACCCCCCACACCCATTGCCACCCGGCGCAAGTCGGATGAAATCGCGGCACTTCCGAGGAAAGGGGGAAGACCGCTTCCGAACGGTTCCGGCGGAGTACGCACGGATGAAAGCAGCTCGCCCGACGCAACATCCCAGAGGTTGATTTCTTCCCTCCCCCCGAGCACCAGCAGTTGGTTGCTGTCAGCTGAAAATGCCAGGCCCAGACAGCGTCCAGTGAAGGGAAACTCCCGGAACACCCGCCTTGACTCGGCATCCCATAATGCCACGTGCGAATGTCTGACCCCCGAGCTGGCTGACTGCACCGAATCACTCGCCACAAACGCCAGCAACCGATCCGTGGGTGAGAACACAAATGGACCACGGACATCAGCCTCCGGAAACTCCAGAACCTCGGACCGGGCGCGGAGGTCCCAAAGCACCAGGCGCCCAGCCCCGACTGCCACCCACCGGCCGTCCGATGACGCGCTCAGACGGTGCACCGATCCCTCTTCATGACACAGGGTGAACAACGCATCACTCCGGCTCCGGTCCCAAAGGTAGCGCCATTCCCATCCGCGCAAATCACCCCCGTAGCGCGATTCGAACTCCTGCTTCGCCAAGGTGGGCTGATGTCGCTCCAGCAGCGCCTCCACCTGGCCGAGGTTATTCGCCTGAAGCGCCTGCTGCGCCAGGTTCACGTCGGCGTTATAGGCATGCCGTTGCGCCGCCTGCGCCTCGATCTCGGCCTGCTGGCGTGCCTGCTCCGCCTCATACCAGAGCCAGCCCTGTTCTTCTTCAGCCAGTTCCAGACGCTCGACCGCCTTGGTCCGTTCGACAAACTGCCATGCGAACAAACCCATGCCGGCCACCAGGGCCATTCCCACTGTGGCAGCACTTGCACATGCCAGCCGGTTGCGCCGATAAAACTTCCGAAAGCGATACACCGCGCTTGGAGGGCGGGCCAATACCGGCTCATTCTCCAGGTAGCGCTGAACATCCTGTGCCAGGCCGCTCGCAGTCTCGTAACGGCGTGTGCGGTCCTTCTCCAGGGCCTTGAGAACAATCCAGTCGAGGTCGCCCCTCAACACGAGTTCCAGACGTGCCTCGTCGAGCTGGCAGCGCTCGGCAGTCAGTGTCCTCTCCCCCTCGAGCATGGTGGACACCAGGGTGGAAGGAGGCTTGGGTTCACGCTCACGTATCGTGCGCCGCATGCTGTCCAGGCCAGCAGTCACCAGTTCTTTCGCATCAAACGGGGTCCGCCCGGTAAGCAACTCATACAACACCACCCCCAGACTGTAGATGTCCGCCCGTGTATCGATGTCCAGGCTGCTCATCTCAGCCTGCTCCGGACTGATGTAGGCCGGGGTACCCACGAAGGATTCAAACCGCGTAAACAAAGTGCGGTCGGTCAACCGGTGCTCAAAGGCCTTTGCAATCCCGAAATCAATGACCTTGGGAACCGCCTGCCCATCCTGCGATGTCACCAGGATGTTCGAGGGCTTGATGTCCCGATGGATGACACCCTTCTGGTGCGCGTGCTGGATGGCCTGACAGACCTGAATGAACAGGTGAAGCCGCTCCGGTGTCGAGAGCTGGTTCTGGTCGCAGTAGTCGGTGAGGCGGATACCCCGGACCAGTTCCATCACAAAGTAGGGCCTCCCCTGTGCAGTACTCCCCGCTTCGAACACCTTGGCGATGTTCGGGTGATCCATGAGTGCGAGGGCCTGGCGTTCCGACTCGAAACGGGCAATCACCGATTTGGTGTCCATGCCCGGCTTGACCACCTTGATTGCCACCCGGCGTGAGATGGGGCGCTGTTGCTCAGCCATGAACACCATCCCCACCGCGCCCTCCCCGATCTGCTGCAGCAGCCGGTAGTGTCCTATCCAGTCCCCTTCCTTTTCGTTCACGGCCGACGCAGTGTCTGGCGCTGCAACCTCCCCGGTGGCAACCCCGGCGACCAGCGGTGTTTCGAGGAACCCGTCGTCCTGATGTCTCTCCAACAGACTTTCCACACCAGCCAGCAATGCAGCGTCGCCCGCACAGGAACGCACCACCATCTCCCGTCGTTCCTGCAGGTCCGGACAGTCCAATGCGCGCAGGAATATTTCCCGCTCCAGGGAACTGCTCTTTTTGCCTTTGCTCGACATCATCGGGCTGCCATTCCTGCTAGCGAAAAACCGGCGGGATCACCGCCAACATCGTACTGCAGCTGTTTCTGACTGCGGGAATCCATGAGGTTGGAGCTAGGGGTTGTGTTGCTCCAGAAACCGCCGCAACCAGGCGCGGGCGTAGCTCCAAAGTCGCTCCGCTGACCTGAGAGAAAGACCCAGTGCATCGGCCGCCTGCGGCATGGACATCCCCACGAAGTAGCGCAGTTTTACCAGATCCGCTGCGGTTGCATCCTCCTCTGCCAGCAGGACCAAGCCTTCGTCCACCCCCAATACCTGCTCGGAAGGCAGGGACTGCACCCAATGTGAATCAAGCAAGGTCTCGCGTTCAGCGGCACAGCCCCGCTTCTGCGCCCGCTTTCGCCGGGCCGACTCGACCAGGATTCGTCGCATTGCCTCGGCGGCCGAAGCAAAGAAGTGGCCCCGGCTCCTGAAGCCGCCATCAGCGGCATGGCCCTGGATCCGCATCCAGGCCTCATGCACCAGGGCGGTCGGCTGGAGGGTGTGGCCCGGCGACTCCTGCGCCATGCGATAGACGGCGATCGAGCGCAGCTCGGCATACACCAGTTCCAGCAGCCGCTCTGCAGCCGTCACTTCCCCGCCACTCATGGCTTCCAGGATCTCAGTCACCTCACCCATAGCTTCTGCCTGCCGGTTCAGGGAATATAAACCGCATCATCCATGGGGGCCGGATTTGTCGGGGCCGCCTCCGCGGAAACCCCCATCGCCTCCAGCAGGTCCGCCTCGTTCACACGGATCTCGCCACGCACCAGCTCCGGCCGGTTAAAGTTATCCAGCGACACCTCGTAATAGGCCGGATCCTCCTGCGGCAGCAGCAACGGCTTGGAGAAGGATCCGTCCGCCATCGCCCTGGTGATAAAAACGCGGGTAAACACCCCGTCCAGACGCTTGCTCCCGAACACCAGCCACTCGCCATTCCCAGACCAGCAATGCCATGTGTCCGCCCAAGGGCTGTTGATCTCCAGTGGCTGCGCCACACCGCTGCCCAGGTCCAGCTGATAAAGATCACTGTCGGAACGGAACACCGGAAAGCACCCCGCATCAGCCACGGTGAAAACGACCCTCCGACCGTCCGGCGAGACCCGCGGTTCGTTGGCGCTCAGCCGATGGTCAGCTGCCTTGAACAAGACCTCCACTTCACCCCATTCGCCGGTGGCCGGATCATAGGGCACCCGCACGAGGTCCTGACGGAATTTGTCCTGATGCCGCAACGGCAGGTAAGGTCCGCGGCAGAAATAGAGGTAGCGGCCGTCGGGCGACCAGCAGGGCCAGTTTTCGCTGAACTTGGTCCCGGCGATCGCCTCCGGCTTCTCCAGCTGTCCCGTGTTCAGGTGATACGCTGCCAGATCCGAACGTGGATCGTAGATGTCGCGGTTCACTTCGCCGGCTACGTGGAAGAACTGGGAGATCGTGTTGATGGAGAATACCAGCAAGTTGCCGTTTGGATGCCAGGAGGTGTAGCCCACCTTCTGGTTTAAACGGCTCACGCCGTTCGAGGTCACCAGCAGAGTCGGGGTGCCTGTGGGCAAGCGAAGCGCGATGACAAAGCGCTCAGGATCGCCCTGGGAAAACTCATGGCAGTTGAGGCAGCCATTGTTGAACTTCTCATTTCGCAGAAGCGGCCGCTCGAAAAAGGTCCCGAGGTTTCGCTCATAAATGCCGAGATCCTTGTAGTAAGTGTACAGGGGCTTGAGCCGCCGGTAGACGAGATGACTATCGATTTCAGCCTCAGCCACCCGGTTGGTGAAAGCCGGCGAATCCACCCATTCCCCCGCCCCGTTCCGCACGCTCACTTCCCATCGCAGGGCTTCACCCTGGTTTGCCTCCAGCAGCTGCTTCCATGCGCCAGCCGGCAATCGCATCGCCCCCGTCTCCTGCTCCAGTTCCAGCGGCGCCCCCCCCGCTCCGCTGACCCGCAGCCGGTAAGCCTTCCCCGGCTCGCGGATCATGAAGTTCAAGGGAGCCAGGTTCGGCGGTATGGTGACGTCCGTATAGTCCGGGAAAATCCGCGGCGGCCTGCCGGCTGCCGGACCGGAAGCCACGCCTGTCGGCATCGGGTCGGAAGCTCCGGACACATCCTTTACCGGCATGGCTGGCACTGGCCGCGCAGACAGCTCCGATCCGCGATACAGGGCTCCGAAGTAATAGTAATACCAGTACGTACCCCCAAAGCGCCGCCAGGCCTCGTCCTGCGCTGCCTCCCGGTCCCTCGATCCCTCCCGGATCATGAAGTCGCGAAACTCGTTGAACCGGCTCTCCACGGCCTGCCCAACCCTCAACCGCAGATCACCGGGGGCACTTCCCGGCCTGCCATACTCCTGCAGCAACACCGCCTCCCCATAATGACGGGGCAGCACCGCCTGCCCGCGCAACAGCGGACTTCCGGCCATGACCTGCAGAGCAGGCTCCAGCTTCAAGCCCAGCATCAGGTGCGCCATCAGGAACTCAAACGCCATCCGGTTGTCGGGATGAGCCGCATAGGCCTGCCCCAATAACGACTCGGTCGAAAGCCGGTTTACGATCTCGTCCCCCGCCAGTAGGTTCCCCTGCAGCCGCGCCAAGTCGCCTCCCGCCGCATCCAGGTTCACGGAAAGAACGTGGGCCATCTCACCCACCCACCCCTGGTGCTCAGGTCTGCGGTCCAGGTTCCGGAGAAAAACCCCCGCTGCCTCCGGCATCCCCTTCAAGGCATGCAACCGCACCAGCGTTCGTAGCGCCATCGGGTGCATGGATTCCATTTCCAGCGAGTCAAATGCCCACCGCTCGGCGACATTGAGATGCCCCAACTCCAGAGCCACCGCCGCTGCGTGTGCCGAACCTGACTGTTCCCGCAGAGCCACAGTCGACAGCAACTCGGGCCCGGGCCCGTGAACCCAGGCGAAGAGGTCCTCCGGCAAGCGTCCTGCCTCGTAAAGCGCACGCACCACCGCCAACCGCTCTAGGCTGTTGGTCAGTGGTGTTGCAGCCAGCGCGGAGAGAACACCCGACCAATCCTCCAGATTCAAAGCGGCGTGGTAGCCCGGTCCAGCCGCAACACCAGACTGCGGCGGTGGCAACTCCGCCTGATCACCTCCTCCGTGCCGGCCGCATGACGCCAGCAACGCCACACCCAACACCAGCAGCCCGGCAGAGACCAACCCCGCTACCCTGCCACCATCCACGAACTTCCGCTTAGCCATCATCCTGTATAACTCGCTCTCTCCATTAGCCCTAAACCAACCAACCGGCGCCATGTAGCAGCCGCTTCACCGAGCCTGCACTTAGGACGTCCGGTGGTCGACTCAGGTTTCAGCCTTTTTACCCCATGCCCTTGCATAAAAAAGTCAATCCACTCACGATCCCCACCTTGAAAAAGGGACTGAAAACCGGCCTGCTGCTCTGTCTCGGCCTGTTCACGGTTCTGGCCCTGTTTCGTCAAACCTCCTCGCGCTCAACCCCCCGAACCTTGCCAGGCGGTGTCTTCGTCGGAACCCTGCCCGAGTTGGGCGAGGTGATCCTCTCCTGCTGGCAGCAGGACGACACCGTTTCCGGCGGGATTGTTCGAACGGCCTCCCCGGGACGGATGCGGTTGGAGGGCGTGGCGCCCCGCACCGGCAAGTTCGGCTTCCATTTCCATCCGGATTCGGATGAGGAACAGGACAAGGCCTGGCAGTTGGTCGGCGACAGCCTGCTGGATCCGGACACCCTGACCGGCGTTCTCTCCATCCCTGGATCCGACCGGGATTACCCCGTCAAGCTGTCCCGCATTGGCAGCTACTCGGGGATCCATGCCAAGTCTGGTATTCGACTCTTCGGGCGGGGCCTGACCCGTGAATTCCAGGCTGCGATTCCGTTTCTTCAACGGAACCAGCAGGCGGACGCCGCGATCTCAGGTCAGCTGCTCGCCAGGACACGGAAGCTCGCAGCCGACTTCACGCGTGTGACCCCGCGTGAGATCTGGGATGGCGCGCGCTACGGCTTCTGGAGCGAATACGAAAGTTGGGATCATTTCGAACCCGTCGGCATGGGGCCGGATTGGATCAGCCTTCGCTGGATGCATTATGAATATACCGGCGGAGCCCACGGGAACTGGGGAATCACCGGACTCAATTGGCGGCTGGATGACACGGAGCCCTCCCCCATCCAATTGCACCAGCTGTTCAGGCAGGACTCGCCCTGGGTCGAGTTCCTCTCCGGGTTCTGCATCGAATTCCTCAAACAACAGGGCGCCAGCAGTGTGGTGGACAACAGTATCTCCTCGTTAACCACGAATGACCTCACCTCCTTCACGCTCCACCAGCACGGCATTGAAATGATCTTCAACCCGTATTCGGTCGCCTCTTACGCTGAAGGCGCCTTCGTGGTTCCCATCCCCTGGGAAACCATCGCGCATCTCCGTCCGCCGCAACCAGCCATCCCCTGAAAACATTCCGGCAATCCCGGTTTCCAAGCCGTCTGGCCGGACGACGTGCCCGCCGGTCGCCGGTGTCATCCTTTTTGAGTCAACGTCCCTCTTCGCCCTACGCTCCTTTCGGCCCCCGGTGTCAAAACTGATGAGTCCACAGGCGGTATCCCGGCCTGTCAGGGCATAGGGTATTTTTTCCTACGTTGAGTAGCTGAGGGAAATACCCCATATGCCGCGTATCAAAGTCAACCCGCAGAGAACCAGCGCCCTGCTTGCCGTGTCCATGGCCACGGTGGTGCTGGCATCGGTCCACGGACGCCCCACCCGCCTGTTGCGCCGCAGAAACACCCAGCGCACGGTGTCGGAAATGCTCCAGACCGTTGAACTCGCCCCGACCGGTGAGGCCGGAACTGTCCGCGCACTCCGTGGCGGCTGTCCTGCCCCGGTGCCCTCGCTACCGTAAAGGGCCCCGGCCTCCGCAAGCGTCAGGTTGTCGCCGATGACCAAGGTTGCATTCGCTTTGATAATTCACGCCCCGGGAAATACCTCCTGACCATCTGCAAGTCTGACAAGAGCAGCATGAGCTCCAATAGTCGGCCTTCGATGACTGAGTTGGACAACGACGTGTCTACCCTGCTCTGGATCCAGCCGGAACCGGGCAATGAATACGTGATCTGAGAACCTCAGATCCGCGCAAACCCCCAGCCGCCAACCGGCCCCGTAACCCCGGGACCTCTGGTCCCACCCCTCAACCACGCACTTTTCCGGACCTGTCAGAAGAGCGAAAACGCAAGCGCTCGCCCCATCCCTCGTACGGATTATCGCGACACGTGTCCCGATAATCCGTAAGCCCACAAACTGGTTTGCATCTCACCTGGCAGAGGACGCATGACTTTCCAACGCGCTGGTGCTATGAAGCGGTCCGGTATTTTACATGCACGAGACGCTGGCCATCCTCTTTGATTTTGACGACACCTTGGGCCCGGATTCCACCTCGGGTTTGCTCCAGCAGCTGGGGGTCGATGTCCGGTCTTTCTGGCAGCACGACGTCCAGGCGCTGGTGGATGCGGACTGGGATCCGGTGCCAGCCTACCTGCACGGCCTGGTGCATTTGTCCCGATCGGGAAAGGTGGCTCCCATCACTGCCGACGTTCTGTCGGCCTGGGGCGCGCGGCTCCCGCTCTACGCCGGGGTCGAGTCGCTGTTTGATCGGCTACGCCAGCAGGCAGCCGAAGCGAATCCGCGTGCCCGGCTGGAGTTCTACCTGATTAGTTCAGGAATAGGAGAGATCCTGCGCGCGCTGCCAATCGCCCGCCATTTCGGCGATATCTGGGCCAACGAATTCTCCTACGACACCTCGGGGCAGATCGATTTCCCCCGCAAGGTAGTCAGCTTCACGGACAAGACCCGTTACGTCTTTCAGGTGCAAAAAGGGCTGGTTGGCCCTTCGTCCCGGGGACGTCCTTTCGAAGTGAACAGGAAGGTGGAAAGCAGCCGCTTGCGTGTCCCCATGGACCGGATGATCGTGGTGGGTGACGGGTTCACCGACGTGCCGGTCTTTTCCCTGGTTAAGCGGGCCGGCGGCATCGCCGTTGGGGTGTATGACCGCGCTCACCGGGAGCGCTGGGGCCGTGCCTGGGGATTTATTGAGGACGGCCGGGTATCCAACCTGGTTCCAGCCGACTATAGCGACGGTTCGGCCCTGTCGGATTTCCTGGCGATGGCAGTGGAGAACCTTGCCCGCAAAATTGCGCTGGATGAGCGCAGCTATCAGGGCTGACGCCTACCCCGGGAATGACCTCCAGGTGGGCCGCTTCGCGGCGTGCATCCGTCCACAGCCCAGCTGTTGCCTGTGGCGCCGACCTGACCGGGATCTGGATTTTGGCCAAGGAGATTGCCGTTTGTGCTGCGGCCTGCTAAGGAGCAGGCATGTCTCGAGGTGCGTTTTTTGAGAGTGTCTCCCGTTACTTCAACCGGGCCGCGCGGTTCAGCACGATCCCCGCAGGTTTGCTGGACCAGGTCAAGTCGTGCAACGCCGTCTACCGGATGCGTTTCCCGGTGAAACAGGACGACGGAACCATCACTGTTGTGCGGGCGTTCAGGGCCGAACACAGCCATCATCGTCTGCCAACCAAGGGCGGCATCCGGTTCAGCATGCACGTGGGCCAGGACGAGACCATCGCACTGGCAGGCTTGATGACCTACAAATGCGCGATTGTTGACGTCCCCTTCGGAGGCGCCAAGGGAGGCGTAAAAATCGACCCCATCCAGGCGTCGGAAGGTTTTCGCGAACGCGTCACACGCCGCTATACCGCCGAGTTGATCCGGAAGAATTTCATCGGTCCGGATATTGACGTTCCGGCTCCTGATTACGGGACGGGGGAACGCGAGATGGGCTGGATCGCGGACACTTACAAGAACCTGAAGATGAACGAGCCGGTTCCCTACGCCTGTGTCACGGGAAAACCGCTGTCGATGCAGGGGATTGCCGGACGACGTCAGGCCACCGGCCTGGGGGTCTTTCAGGGAATTCGCTGTGCGCTGTCGATCGAGGAACTGATGAAGCCGCTGGGTTTATCGACCGGACTGGACGGCAAACGCGTAATCGTGCAGGGCCTCGGCAACGTGGGTTACCACGCGGCGTGGTATTTACAGCATCAGGGCGGGGCGTTGATCACAGGAATCGCAGAGCGCGAGGGAGGCATTTTCTGCGCGAATGGCCTCGATGTGGAGGCAGTCTTCAAGCACCGCAAGGAGACCGGTTCACTCCTGGATTTCCCAGGTGCAGAGAATGTCGACAGCTCGATGGAACTGCTGGAACGGGAGTGTGACGTATTGGTTCCGGCTGCACTCGAGAACCAGATCACCTCGGACAATGCGGAGCGGATCCAGGCCAAGATCGTGGCTGAGGCGGCGAATGGACCGGTCGATTTCGATGGCGACCACATCCTGCTGCAGCGCGGCGTCTTGATGATTCCCGACCTGTACCTGAACGCCGGCGGCGTGACGGTGTCGTATTTCGAGTGGCTCAAGAACAAGGCGGGTGTGAGTTTCGACCGCATGGTCTCGCGCCACGAGGCTCTGTTGAAGCGGGAGTTGCTGGACCACATGGAATTGCTCACGGGCCAAAGCCTGACCGAAACACGCCACCAAAAGGTGGTCAGGGGTCCAACTGAGGAAGACATCGTGGTGGCCGCTCTGGAGGAGACGATGATCCGTTCGTTCAAGCAGGTCTACGAGTTCTGGAGACAACGCAACCTGCCCGACCTGCGAACGGCTGCATTCCTTTACGCCATTGAGCGGGTGGCGGAAAGTTACCGTCACCACGGCATCTTCCCCTGAGCGCACTGAAAGGAGACAGCGATCAATGCAGACACGGCGACGAAGCTTTCTGAAACAAGCCGCACTGGCTGGTGCGACCCTGCCCCTGATCGGCGCTGCCGGCGCGAAGAATCAGGCCGAGGAACGCCAGGCACGCATGGATTCAGTCATGCAGCGCCCGGTCCTGAAACGCGATCTGTTCAAGGAGCCCGTGATCCTCGAGAGCGTGGAGCTGTTGCGTCGCGAGAACAGTTTCCTTTGCCGCGTCAGGTCCAGGGACGGAGCCGAAGGACTGTCGGTGGCTCACAGCGACATGCAGCGCCTGTACCCGGTCTTCCTGAAGAATCTACAGCCTTTCTTCATCGGTAAGGACGCAAGGGATCTCGACCTCCTCCTCAAGCGGGTGCTCATCTACGGATTCAACTTCCGCTATGAAGGCATCGCGCTCGGCTTGCCTCTGGCCACAATCGAATTCGCGATCCTGGACCTGCTGGGTCGCATGTCCGGCAAGCCCTTGGGGGAATTGATTGGAGAAATCCATCACCCTGAAGTTCCGGTCTATGTGGCCACGGAATGGCGCGAACTCCCCCTGGAGGCGAGCGTTGAACGTATTCGCCAGGCCGTGGCGGCATATGACGCCCGGGCCCTAAAAATCAAGGTGGGCTACCTGATGTTCATGACCACCGACCTGAAGGCCCCTCAACCCGTCGGCAAAACCGAGAAGATCATCCCATTGCTGCGCGAGATCTTCGGTCCGGACATGGCGCTGTACGCCGACGCGAACAGCTATTACCGGGCAGATGAAGCCATCCGGGTGGGACGATTACTGCAGGAGAACCGCTACGCCTACTTTGAAGAGCCAGTGCGATTCGATGATTTCGAAGCGATCAAGCGCGTGGCCGATGCGCTGGACATCCCCATCGCAAATGGCGAACAGGACCGGGGCTTCGTGAATTTCCGCTGGCTGCTCGCCAACAGCGGCATCGATGTAGTCCAGCCCGACAGCTATTACTTCGGGGGCCTGATCCGTTCGGTACAGGTAGGCCGTCTGGCTCAGGAATTCGGCAAAACCATCGTCCCGCATATGTCGGGAGGCCGACTCGGTTTCGTCTACAACTGCCATCTGGTCTCCGTGCTGCCGAATGCCGGAGCACATCACGAGTTCAAGGGACTGGGAACCGATGTTCCGTTTGAGTGCAGCACGTCAGCGCTGAAAGTCAGGAACGGGAAGATCCAGGTGCCCACAGGCCCGGGCGTCGGCGTGGACATCGACCCGGCCTACGTGGCACAGCACCAACCCGTCATGCTGTAGCATGATACCTATCCAGGACGTGCTGAGCCGCATCCGCCACGACCCCGGTTTCGGGTCTGCCCGCTTCGAGCTGGCCTATGCGGATCGCTTCAATCCCGTCCTGCAGCGCGTCGCGCTGTGGGAAGTGACCTTCCCCGCTGACCAGAAGGCCGTGTTCGCCGTGACTGGACCCGATGGCATCACACGCCGGATACCGTTTCATCGCGTCCGCGAGGTATACCGCGACGGACGCCTGATCTGGCACCGGCCAGCACCGAACCGGTCCGGCGACTAGGCCGGCTGGCTCGTGTAGGCGTCAATCGGTTCAGCCCCGATGGTACCACGCAGGGACTGCAGATATTCCGGGGACTCAGCGGTGGCAAGCGCATGGCGGGCGCGGGCAAGGCGATGAGGAATGCCAAGCCGCGTGGCCTCGTGGGCATACCCCGTCCGCTTCAGGAACCGTTCCAAGTAGTGCACATGCCGTTTCCACAGGGTGATATCCTTGCGCTGCCGAACCTCCAGCCGCTTGGCATACCAGTCACTGGCCAGCAGCGATTCACGCTTGAACATGGCGCGGAACTCAGGGTTGTCGAGCCCGCCACCGTTCCATTGATCGTGCAGCATGATATGCAGCAGCGCGGCCAGCGGCGGACAGGCCTGCTTGATGCTGCCGTCCCGGAAGTAGGCCTCGGCAACGCGCTTTTGTGTGGTCACCACAGTCTCAATGCCCTCGACAAACGTGGCGAGATCCTGCTTTTCCGGATGGAGCATTTCCTCCGTGAAAACGGCATGCGGATGGTTAAACACCCGGGCGAAGTAGGTCCGCACGAACCGTGATGTGATGCGGTAGCCAAGACGGCTGCCCAGCACGCGGCGGCCCTCATAATCAAAGTCCTTGCAGGGCTCGAGGCAACGCTCGGCTATGAGGTAAGCCGGGTTGCGTTCCTCCGGAAGCATCCGGCACCAGACCTCCGGCACGAGCAGGCTGATGTCATGGTCCACCCGCACCTTGGGACCGACATAACCCGCAGCAGTCACGAACGCGCTGTGGCCGCAGAGGACAAACGAGACCAGGGCATTGTTCAGGTCAATGATCGGCGGCAGGGCATTGAACGGCCCCTTCGTCAAGGCGCCCTCAGAACCGAACCCGGTGGTGGAGGGCGACTTGCCGGTCATGGAACAGATGAATTCCATGAACAACTCCGGCAGGTCGAAGTAGTGGATGGGACCGTAACAGGCAAGCGCACGCACGCCGGGCTCAGCCGGATTGTTGCGCCGACCGGGCAGGACGGCACTCACGGACTTCCGCACCGGCTTCTCGGGTGGCAGCCTCCGGCGCAGGCGCGCGGACATCTCCGCCAGATAAACCTGCTGGGGCGCAGCCAGGTCGGTCCGATACTGGAGATAACGCGGATTCTTGGTAAACTTGCCATCCACAATCCTCGGCACCGCGTTGCTCACGAAATAGCCCGGCTTGCCGTCGGCATCCACGCTGCGGATAAACTGCTGCATGGGCTCCGTGAACTGGCTGAAGCCCATCGCATCCTCAATAAACTCCCTCGTTTTCGACACCGGCAGCGGCTCGTAGTTCGAGAAGAAGTTGTCGGTTCGGATAAAGTCCTTCTCGGTCACCTTGTCATAACCACGGTGGATGGCATCGTCCGGCCGCTGGAACAACCGCGTTTCCGCATTGAGGATAAAGCGCAGCGATGGCTGGTCCGGATCGTCAGACTGGGGAAGGTCCTTGAGCGCTTTGGGCGGCACCACAACAGACGCCGTAATATCATCCTCCGTCTGGATCTTGGTCGCCGGGTAGAAGTCCTTCCGCAAACCAAACGTCCGCCATGAACCATCAGCTTCGAACCCGACCCGGAGGCTGCTCGAGACCAGGCGCCGGCTGCCATACTTCAGCTCGTTGGCAGGCTTGCCATTCACGATGTCGACACTGAAATGCTCACGCCAGTTGTCGCCCCACTCCGGCTGGTAGACACGCTTGACCACAAACACGAGCTCCTTGATGTATTGCGGCACGGTTTCCAGCCATTGGTTGTATTCAGGCTGGTAGTCGTGTTCATCCGGGGTAAGCAGCTTGATAACCGAACCCAATGAACGTTCGGGACTCAGAATGGAGCGGGGATCCTTGCGCCCGGTATCCCGGAAACGGTCACTGTAGTCGCGCGTCAACAGTTCCGCCACGCGGTCAAAGTCCTTCTTGAAGTCCGCCACAAATACCGGACCGCTCAGGATCGCGTCGGTAATCGGCTTGGAAATCTCGGACTTGCCACCACCCGATACCGTGGAGGGCTTGTGGCAGAGCACACCCTCGGCAACGGTGCCAACCAGGCGCCAGGTTCGATCAACACCGGATTGCTCCAGCCTTACCTTGTAACCCGATGGACGCATGTAGGTCTTCCCCGCCAAGAGCTTGATCGAGTGCTCCCCGTCCTCAGCCGTCCAGCTGATACGCTGGCGCTGCAGCTCAAAGTGGGCGTCTTCCGGCACGTAAATGATGTCGGAGAAACGCTTGTCGACACCATAACCCTCGGCCTGCACTTCCATGGATTCCGCCTGCATATCCGCGACCTCCCGGAACGAATGCCCCTGCCGTTTGACGTGCAGATCGCCAAAGAACTCCTCGCCAAGGTCGTAGGACGGAAAGACCAGCGCGCCACCGGCATGGGCTTCCTCGCTGAGACCATACAGGTTGGATGCAAAGCTGATCTGCGTTTTGACCTCTTTCTTGCAGTAGCCGTAATAGTTGTCGGCAATCACCGTCACCATGATGCCGCTCGCATCGCGCGCTGTGATCTTGAAGGCACCGCCGTCGTTGTAGAGCTCGTCCTCACTCTTCCAGCACATGCCGTCCTTGCGCTGGCGCTCGGTGGCATCATCCCAATGCGGAAGCCCCACGGATTTCTTGGTGAGGTGAACCAGATGCGGTGCAAGGACGACACAACCGGTATGGCCCGACCAATGATCCGTGTCCAGACCAGCATCGTTCTCAGGCAGGCTCGGATCCCCGCCATTACCAAATATACTCTCGACGAAGTCCAGGTTGCTCACCAGACAGCCCGGAGCGAAGAACCGGATCTCCATCGTCTTCCGCTGCGTGAAGTCAGGAATCTCAGGGCAGATCAAGGGCCGGAGGAGCAACGAAACAAAGCACTCCGCCGGCTGGGACTGGGTCACGGTGTAGGGCAGCCGCAGCAGCTCCTTGGGCGGATCAAAAGCCCGGGCAAGCAGGCGGGCAAAGGTCTCCTTGGGCACCCCAATCTTGTCGTCCGGGATTGGCAGCCCGCCTTCGGCCACATGGAAAATACCCTGAGTAGTCCGGCGATCGCTGCGAGGATTATGCAGGACACCCTGACGGACACGGTAGGAGTTCAGGATGCTGCAGCTGAAGTCGTCCTTGTCGACCGGCAGGGAGACAAGCCGCGCCATGCCGGGAAGATCCAAGGTGAGCGTGCGCAGAGGGAGCCGCGGCACCGAGATCTCCTGGAGGTAGTCGTAGAGAAACGTCTGGATCCGGCCATCCGCAGGACACAAATGCGAAGCCAGCAATCGTTCGCGCTCACGATACTGGGCCACCACTGGCTCCATGACTTCACCAAGCCGGGCCTCACCGTCACTACCGACAGGCTTGAAACCGAGCAGGGCAAGCTTGACGTTGAGGTAGGCAGCGAGTTTTTCCGAGGTTAACTGAGCGGTTGCAGACATAGGATTATTTGTAAATGGGATCACAGCTCGCCAGGACGAACGGACGAACGGGACGATCCATCGCTGTTCGGACGGACCGTCCCGTCGCCCAATTCAACCCAATTAGTTAAGCGAAATCTTTTGCGCAAGTCGTGTGCCAAAACAGCCAACAATACCAACGCACCGGTGGTACGATTGTCAACGCATGGGTTTCGCGAATCCATCGAGCTCCAGCAGCGACACACCATGTCGATATCTGACCACACTGGACAGCATTGAGCAGCGCGGCTGCAGCGTCCATCAGCCACCCCAGGGGTGGAGGAGGATCCCCACCAGAGCCCCACCCAGCACCAGCCAGGCGGAATTGACACGGGTCCTGAAAAGGAAAACACCACTCACCGCCGCCAGCAGCAGCCCGGCCGGATTCATGACCGCCCCGTGGGCAAGTCGCAGTGTAACCACCAGCATCAAAGCCAGTGATGCAGCATTGAGACCATCCAGAAAGGCCCCCGCCAAAGGGGACCGTCGTAGCAAGGGGATCAGCGGGCCACTGACCGCCACGAAACAGAACGCAGGCAGGAAAATCCCCGCCGTAGCCGCGAGTGCCCCGGGAATATCCCCCAGCAAATAGCCAATAAACGTAGCCGTGGTGAAGACAGGCCCTGGCGTGAACTGCCCGATCGCGATCGCATCCAGCAACTGGGCCTCACTCAGCCAACCCCAGCGTTCCACCAAGTCCGCACGCAGAAATGCCAGGAGAACATACCCGCTGCCAAAGAGGACCGACCCAACCTTCAGGAAGAAACCAAAAATCGAGGTCAGACTGGCAGTCACGGCAACCGGGACCACTGCACCAGCAGCAACCAGCGATTGCCCTGCCGGCAACCATGCCAACCGGGGTGCGTCAATCCCATCAGCTGAACGAGCTGCCCTCAACCACGCGCCGGAAAGCACGCCGGCGGACAAAAGCACCAGCAGTTCATGGCCACCCAAAACATTGGCAACCACCGACATCACCCCAACCACCACCAGTGCGCGACTCTTCAGTGCGCTCTTCCCCAACCGCCAGAGGGCTTGGAAAACGACAGCCAAAATCACGGGCTTAATGCCAAATAACACGCCTTCCATGCGGGGTGATTGACCCCAGTGCACATAAGCCGCAGCCAGGCCAAGCACCAACAGCGCCGCAGGCAGGATAAAACAAACGCCCGCTACAACGAGCCCCAGCCACCCGGCTCGACGGAGCCCGATGTGAATGGCCAACTCGGTGGAGTTCGGCCCCGGAATCAGGTTGGTGGCCCCTAGTAGATCCAGAAACTCCTCCCGCGACAGCCACCCCCGGCGAGTCACTACCTCGTCCTCCATCATGGCAATGTGTGCTGCAGGACCTCCAAAGGCCGTCGCACCCAGCCTCAGAAAAAGGGCGGCAAGCTCACTCAGTTCGTGTTTGCGAACATCCATCAGGCCAGGCGGCGGCAGCCGCCGCGTCGAGGACCAAATCAGGCAGGAAAACTCGCGTCGGCTTCCGGCTCGGGACCCGGCTTGCAATCGGGAGGAATGGCTGCGGTGAAAACGCTCGCCGGACACAACCCGGTTTCAGGCGTAAATACGATGCTGTTCAGAAAGGCCGCAGGCCAGTAAAGCGTGGACAACGCCACGTCATCCATGTCCTTGGCCAGGGTATGCACCTGTCGCATGCGTCCGGTCACAGCCCGGTCCGGACAGGTGGCATACACGAACGGCTTCAAATCAGGCACGATCAGCTGCTCAAACACGTGCCCGAGCTTCTGTTCATGCAGCATCACCCCAAGCGTCTCGATCATACGGATGGCAAAGGTCCCCATGTTCCCCAACCGCCCGGCAGGAAACACCGTGGAGTAAAAGGTCGTGGTATGCGTAAGCATCAGGTAGTTCTTGCGCCGGATCTCCACCAGGTTCGCCGTCCAGTCCACAAAAGGATTCTCCGCCAGAGGAACATCGGTATGAGGCTTCACGTTGATCTTTGAGGCCAGCTTTCCGGTGATGCGCAAAATCATGGGCCAGCAGGCATACCACGTCCAAGGAACCGACGCTACCCCCGGATTCCAAAGCCCCCCCGCCGTTATAGTGGCCCGGCACCATCAGCCGGCGTAGGTTCACACCACTGCCATGAAGAACCACATTCAGGTCGTTGCCATTCTACATATCGCCCTAGGCGTGATGTCGCTGGTCGCCGCCATCGTCCTGTTCAGCATCATCGGCCTGGCCGGCGGCATCGTGATCGCCCAAGGGGAAGAAGCGGCCGCCGGAATCCTCGGGATCATCGCCGTCCTGCTGGGCGGCTTCCTCGCCATCACCGGCTTGCCGGGCATCATCGGCGGATGGGCCCTGCTCACCGGACGGAACTGGGGTCGAACCCTCGTCATCATCCTCGGAGCTCTCGGGTTGTTGAACTTCCCCATCGGGACAGCCGTCGGAGCCTACACGCTCTGGGTCCTCCTGCAGGACCCCACAACGCCATCCATCCCTCCAGTCATGCCAGCCTCTCCGCGCTGATCTATGCCTGCCGCCCCGAAACCCGCCGCCCCATCCAAGCCAAACCCCACCGCCAGCTTGCACCCTATCCGGAAAGCAGCACTGCAAAAGGCCGAAACCTGGCTGAGGCTTCACGCATCACCCCGCCTCCACATGCTGATCATCGTGGTCGCCACCGGCGGCGCCGCGCTCATGTTCTCGTTCCTCCTGCTGCAGCTGGGCCTCGAATCCATGGGCTGGCGCTACGCGGTGTCGACAGGACTCGGATACGGGGTGTTCCTGCTCCTGCTCCGCCTATGGCTGAACTCAGTCTCAAAGGAACAGCCCTTCTGGTCCGGAGATTCCCATCTCGACGCTGCGGACGTGCTCATGAACATCCCGCTGGATGCCGGACCACTGGGCGAGGGTGTCGGCTCCGGAACAAGCCTGGCGGGCCACGCAGCGGAAGGACTCGGACTCGATGAAGCCGTCTTTCTGGTGGTGGCCCTGCTGGCGTTGCTGTCCGGCGCAGTCGTCTGCGCCTACGTGGTCTGGACCGCACCCGTGCTGCTGGCCGAAATATTTGTGGATGGTCTTGTCATGGCAAAAATCTATCGGAAGGTCCGGATCCATGCCGACTCCGGCTGGACCAGGCCGGCCATCCGCCGCACCTGGGTCGCCGCAACCCTGCTCACCGCATTCATGGCCATCGCCGGAGTAGCCATGGAACACCTGGCCCCCGGCGCCCATTCCATCGGAGCCGTCATCGACCACCTCCGCGTGCATCCCTAATCGCCCTCTCAGGTCTGGCACGGAATCGCCCACGCACTGGTCGCGAACAAAAGACTGCTGCCTCCACACACAGGAAGATTGCACTAAAGCGGGCTGGCTCTATATTGGAAACCGTTTGAGCAAAACACTCTCTGAAGAGATTGCGTATTTGACCTCGCACCTGGACGGCATTATCCGCGAACAGGCAGGGGAAAACACTTTTGAAACCCTCAACCGCATCCGTCAGCTGGCCGTGCTGTCACGGCGCGAAGGTGAAGATGGATCATCGCGCCGAAGTAAAAAAGCCCTCCTGCGGCGGCTGAATGTCCGGGAAGCCTATGCCATCGCGCATGCCTTCAGCCTCTTCTTCCAGCTGACAAACTTCTGCGAAGAACGTGTCCGTATCCGCAGCCTGCGCGCCCATGCAGCACCCGCCATGTCCCTGCGCGGGCTGTTCCAGGAACTCCGGGATGCAGGGGTCACGCCGGATAACCTGCAGAAATGCCTGGATAACCTCGAAATCCAGCCGGTGCTAACCGCGCACCCCACCGAAGCGAAAAGACGGGCGGCCCTGGCCCAAGTCTGGCGCCTCACCGAAAACTGGGATAATCCCGACGAAGCACTGGAAGCCCTCTGGCAAACCGAAGAGGTCCGCGAACGCCGCGTTGGCCCTCTCCAGGAAGTCGAGAACGCGGTGTTCTACTTCGACCGCACCATCTTCAAAACTGTCGCAAGTTTCTACGCCACCTTCGATGCCGCCCTCGCCGAGTTCTACCCGGACGTAAAGCGCAAGCACCACTTCCTCAGCTATGCCAGCTGGGTAGGCGGCGATCGCGACGGCAACCCCTTCGTCACGCCCGATGTCAGCGTGCAAGTGGCCCAATGGCACACCTGCACGGCGATGGATTACTATGAACGGCAGGTCGCCCGGCTCGTTCGCGAACTGACGCACGCATCCCCCCCCGAACGCGGATCCGAAGACACCGAAGACCCGTCCGTAATTCCTTTCCAACCCTACGAAGGCTACCGCCGTAAACTAGCCCAACTGCGCCGCAAACTGCGCCTCGGCCAGGCAACAGTGCAGGAAATCCTCTCCACCCTGCGTCAGGTCCAACGAGGCCTCCTGCGACAAAAGGCCCACCGCGCCGCCAATGGCCGACTGCAGCAACTCATCAACCAGGTCAAGACCTTCGGCCTCCACCTGGCCGAACTCGACTTCCGCGACCACAGCGGAAAACTCGATTCACAGGAACCCGAGCTGCGTGCCGAATTCCAGGCCATCAGGAAAATTCAGCAGCAACACGGCCAACACGCCGCCAGACGCTTCATCCTCAGCATGACTCGCGGCGCCACAGACATCCTGCGCCTGCGCAGCATCGCCGAGGAAGAGTCCCTCACCGAGGTCGATTTCGTACCCCTCTTCGAGACCATCCACGACCTCGAACAGGCTTCCTCCACCCTCGTCGAACTGTGGGCCGACAAAGCCTACCGCCTGCACCTGCGCCGCCGGCACAACGTACAGGAAATCATGGTCGGTTACTCCGACTCGAATAAGGACGGCGGCTACCTCGCAGCAAACTGGTTCCTCTACCGCGCCCAAAAGGACCTGTCGCGCGTGGCCGATGAACACAAAATCAAGCTGCGCTTCTTCCACGGCAAAGGCGGAACCATCGATCGCGGCGGCGGAGCCAGCTATCGCAGCCTGCGCGCCCAACCCCATGCCGCCCACGGTGGGCGAATCCGCATCACCGAACAAGGTGAAGTCATCTCACTCAAATACGCCAACCCCGACATCGCCCAGCGGAACCTCGAACAGCTGACTTCCGCCGTGGTCGCCGTCCAGTGCCTCCCTCCCCCAGTCCCACTCGCCGCCAAATTGACACGCTGGGAAAACCATATGGCCGAATTGGCCAGCATCTCCTTCCGCGCCTACCAAAACCTGGTCTACGAAACACCCGAGTTCACCGACTACTTCTGGCAGGCCACTCCCATCGACCTGATCGAACACCTGCGCCTGGGCTCCCGCCCCAGCCGACGCAAAGCCACACGCGATATCCGCCAGCTCAGGGCCATCCCCTGGGTCTTCGCCTGGACCCAGTCACGACACCTGCTCTCCGCCTGGTACGGCGTCGGCCACGCCCTAGAAACCTTCGTCAGCGCAGAATCCAACGGACTGGAACAACTCCGCGACATGTACGCCCATTGGCCATTCTTCCGCTCCCTGCTCGATAACGCCGAGCTCTCCCTCGCTAAAGCCGACCTCCTCATCGCTTCACGCTACGCCGAAATGGTCGAATCCCGCCAAGTCAGACAGCTCATCTTCGGCCGAATCCGCGCAGAATGGGAACGCACCGTCCGCATGGTCCTTGAAATCAAACAACGCAAAACCCTCCTCGAAAATCACCCCGTCCTCGCCCAGTCCATCCAACTGCGCAACCCCAGCGTCGACCCCCTCAACGACCTCCAAATCCGCTTCCTCACCGAATGGCGCACCACAAGCCAAGCCAAACGAACCGAAACCCTCCGCCGCCTCCTCGCCCTCACCGTCCATGGCATCGCCTTCGGCATGAAAAGCACCGGATAAGTCGTGGTCGGACCACGACAACTCTCTCCCTGACAACGTTTTGCGTGAATTTTGGGCCCGCAAATCGGCCTATGGAGCTCTTTTTGCCCCACTTTTCCTGCCTATAGCCCCTGGGAAGAGGAATCGATCTTTGCCACGGCTATGGGCCGCTTCTTGGCATCCAAAAGCGTTCAACAGGGCCTAAAAAGCCCCCGCCCAGAGGAAGTAAGTCTGTCTAAACCAGGGGTTACCGAGTTCCGAGGACGACGAGGGGAAGAGGGGCAGCCCCCGTCTGCGCGTGCGGACCGGGGCTGAGCAAAAGGTAGTTACTTGGTTTTGGCGATACCGATGACGCCGCAGGCGATACGACCGCCGGCATTGCCGGTGGGTTGGCCGCCGTCATCGGGTTTGGCATGAACGATGACGCCGCGGCCGATGATCGGGTTATGCATACCGGCGAGGGTGATGTTCTCAACCACGATTTCGTATCGGGCCTCACCGTTGGCATTGGCTTTCACGTTACCGAGGTCACCGGCATGGCGGACGTCCTTTTCCGGGAGGGCGTGGTCATGGCCTTCGGGGTTGTAGTGACCACCGGTGCTGGTGCCATCGCTGGAGGTGGCATCACCAAATTCATGGATATGCATGGCATGAAGCTGGTTGGGGCTAAGACCTTCCAGTTCGGCCACAATTTTCACCTTGTGACCATCCTGCATGAACCGCACTACGCCGGAGCATTTATTTCCAGCGGTGGGAAGCATGACGGCGACGAGTTCCTTCACGGATTCCCATGCGGCTCCGTGGGCGGCATCTGCATGGGCATGTGCGTGCGGATCGGCAGCCAGGACCTTTGTCTGGATCATGCCGACGCTGAAGCCGAGGGCGCACATTAAACCGAGGGTAGTCTTCATTTTCATAATTATCTGGGATCGTGAAACGATGTTGTCTGTCCGGCGTATGTAGCTGAATTGCCCGGAAAAGAAGCGTCAAAGTAACCCTTGGGCGTAGAGCGCGCAAGTCCGGCTAAGAGGAGGTATCATCAACGCTTACTGACCAGGGTGCGGGATTGCGGCTGAGCTGGCCTGAGGATCGAGGTGTCTTGCCGGGCGGGCCTGCGACCTGGAGTTTGCAGTCTTGCGTCGCGGCGATGAACGGTTCAAATGGCCTTTATGCAATCCCCTCGTGCTGGTGAGGCGGTGATCGACGTGTCGGAGGAGTCTTCGGGATTTCAGCCGACCTATGATGAAAAGCGGTGGCGAATAGGCAAAGCCGGCTCCGCAACCAGAGCTTGGGTGTCATTGATTCTGGTGTTTGCCGGCCTTGGCTCCACTCAGGGTGCAGACATCCTGAACCTCACGATTCCTCCGCAGATGCCTCAGCCATCGGGACACATCATCCGGGTCAGCACGTCCGGCGAACTATTCGCCTCGATCGATCATTTGGAGCCGGGCGGGACGGTATTGATTTCCCCAGGGGACTATCTGTTGGAGCACCCGCTGGTATTGGACGGGAAGCGCGACATCACTCTGCGCGGGGAGACAGGACGACCTGAGGACGTGGTCCTCCACGGGCATGGCTGGGATCACCCGAATCAGAATGAGGATCTGCTCCATGTGGCGCACTGTGATGGCGTGATGATCGCGGACCTGACGTTCGCGGAGGCGCGCTCCTACGGCGTAAAGGTGGAGGCAGAGAACGGACCGCGAAATGTGCATGTCCGCAACTGCCGCTTCCGCAACCTCGGCATCAGGGCCATCAAGGGTTCGGCGGGACAGGATCCTTCTGTTCGTGCCGTGCAAGGCTCGGTGCGCTTTTGTCGATTTGAGAACACGCGCCTGCCGCCATCGGACTGGCTCTTTGGCGGCGATTATATTTCTGCGATCGACATGATGGCTCTGGAAGATTGGACCTTCAGCGACAACACCTTCCACAACATCCGCGGGCGCAACGGCGGCGGACGGGCTGCAATCTTCATCTGGGTTCGGTCCCGCAAGGTTGTGGTCGAGCGGAATGTCATCATCGACTGCGACCGCGGAATTGCGTTGGGCAACCCGGGAGGGTCAACGGCGAACCAGCAGGGAGAGGTTCCCGTTTATGTATCGGATACCGTCGTGCGCAACAACTTCATCCGCGGGGGAGCGGATTGCGGCATGGAGATCTGGCACGCACAGAATATTCGCGTGCTGCACAACTCGATCTGGAGGCCTGAGCAAAACTGGCAGCGCGGCATTCGGGTGGGGACCGGCAGCTCGGATGTCCTCATCCAGAACAATCTCATCCATGGCGAGATCCGCATGGACGGCGGCGAAGCCGAGGCGAGGAACAACCGGGTGGGTCGGCTGGACGACTGCTTCGTGGACACAGCCAACGGAGACTTGTCGCTCACCGCAAAGGCAACCCAGGCCATCAACCAGGGCGTACCGCATCCGGAAGCAACTTCAGACATCCGTGGCCGGCCGCGCGACGCAACCCCGGACCTCGGCGCGTGGGAACACAACACGGACCGCTGAGCCCGACACCTGACTTCCCCGCAGCCCCCTGCGTCTGAGGCTCTCGTACGGATTATTGGGACACGTGTCCCAATAATCCGTACCCGTCTCAACCTCGAACCGCCTCGGGGTGGAGGGTATTAGGCTTCAGGCTACGGCCCGACCACCCGGTAATAGCGCCCCCCGGCAGACTGAATTTCCAGGATCAGAGAGGACGGCTCCCCGCTGATTTCCGCGACGCGGTCCCAAGGTCCGTTCACTAGATCAGCGGTGGACTCCACGCGATAGATTTGGCCCGGCACGCCGTTCCAGCTGAGGGTGAGACCGTTGCCCGCGACTGAGCGTGACAACACAGCCAGGAGCCCATCCGGCGTCGGAAGTATTGAGACGCGGAACAAATCGGTGCCCCCATTGAGATCTTCGGATACCAGATCGGCAGCCCCGCTCAGGAAGAACAGGGACTGCCCGTCACCGCTGAAAAATGGCCGGGTAGAAACACCCTGTGCCGAACCACCGCTGAGCCCCCGGCTTACCAGCACAGTCAGGTCCCGCTGCAGATCACGCAGGTAGATCTGCTTGCCGGGATTGTCGCCTGCCAGATTACCCGCCCGGCTCGCAAACGCCACATACCGTCCGTCAGGACTCACGACAGGGAAACGCGAGTTTCCATCGCCGGGGATGGTGCCGTCCCCAGCTACGCTCACCGTTGCCACGGAACCTGTCCCTGTTTCACCCTGCATGACCTGCACAAGGGGTGAAGTCATCGAAGCTTCTGCCCATACCGTCCGTGAACCGTCCAGGCTGAACGACAGGTCAGCCAGCCACGAGTTGGATGTCTCCAGCAGGGTGGTGTCGGTTGACCACTCGAGGACGCGCAGATTTGTGGGAGGACGTCCGGTATTATAGGCATAGGCAAGCCGTTGACCATCGTCGCTCAGGACGACGCTCTGGCAGGAGGCGGACATGGTCCACTGGACGGCTCCAGCACCACCCGAGTCGAGGAGCTCCGGGATGTGGATTACCTGTAGCGCGGTGCCCAGGGTGGAGCTGGTAAAGCTGAGGCTTGCGGCCAGCCACTCGCCATTAGCGGAGAATCGGCACGGTGCGACCGGCATGCCTGGCAGGGCTGCAGTCGACAGGCTATCGAGATCGGCGATGCATAACTCTCGCACGGCGCCGTAGCGGAAGAACTGGACGTAGCGTCCATCCGGACTCAACGCAATGCCCTGGTCGATGCCGGCCGTATCGCTTCCGCCATGACGCACGAACCGGTGAACCCCGGTCGCTATGTCGTAGCAGAAGAGGTCCCGCTGCCCATTGAGGTCGCCGGCGGCGAGATTGGCAGCCAGGCTCGTATAGACGATACGGCCACCCTCTGCACTGATTTGGGGAACCGTATTTCCCCACGCAGGCAACCCATCAAAACCCACTGAGACATGTTCGCGTTCGCCCGTCACGGTATTGATTCGGATCACCTGGGCTGGGATTGGTTCACCGCTTGATTCCGTTGCAACCGTGAGTGCCGCCACATACCGCCCGTCAAAACTGACTCCACGAACCGTGTCTACGGCGATCCATCCACGGGATGAACTCGAAACTGCAAGAGGCGATCCCAGCGGAAAGGAAGCCGACTGACTTGAGTTCACGGAAGCAGACCACAGCACGGCCGTGCCCCCGGGTCCCGGCCCCACTGCAACCACCCATCCACCGTCGGCGCTCATGACAATCCCCGGCTCAAAGCCGTCGTCCTCCCATCGACCAACAACCTTGGTCTCGCCAACGCTGCGATCCCACAGGTAAGCCCGCCAGACCGGCGTCACTTCATCGGGGAGGAGATTGGTGGCGCGGCTTAGGTAGACGACATGCGAACCCTCCGGACTGAGTTGCGGATTCAGAGCGTGCGAGTCGGCGGGCTGGCCGGTTCCGGAGGCGCTGACGAGGGCTGGACCGGACAACTGGGCCGCAGTCCAGAAATACACTTGAAGCGGGATGCCATCGGACGTTTCGGCGGGATGACACAGCACCATGTGCCCGCCATCGGCACTGAGCATCGGGACCCGCCGCTCCAGAGCAACGCCAGTCGGAAAGTGACCGGATGGGGGCAGGACCCAGTCACAGGACTGGCTGGAGCGATCGAACCACAGCGTGCCCTCCAGGGGATCACCGTTCAGATAGACCGCGACACCTGCGGCGCGCGTCCCGCTGAGGTTCACGGTTGCAGCACGGTATTGGAGGCTGGTGGTGGACGGAGGCGATGGGGGGCGCAGCTCACCTGCCGCCCAGGTGCTGCCTGACTCCATATCCCGGACGAAAAGCCGGCTCGCGCTGGCGCCGCACGCAAGAAATGCCACGAAGCGCCCGTCTGCAGTCATGCGCGCGTCATGGGTCCGCAGCCCGAAAGGTTCCTTTAAGGTGAGGTCCTGACTGAAGCATACCGTCTCACCGGTTGCGAGGTCGCGTCGGTAGAGTGCCCGGCTAAATTCCCCGACCACGGGCGCCATTTCCCTGGCCTCGCTTTCAAACAGTACGTAACGCCCATCGGCGGTGATGGCGGGGTGAGTCGATGCTGACGTCGCTTCCCTACGCCTTGTCAGCCAGG
This sequence comes from Limisphaerales bacterium, assembly GCA_049451415.1. Lineage (GTDB taxonomy): Bacteria > Verrucomicrobiota > Verrucomicrobiia > Limisphaerales > JAHDYP01 > JBMTVN01. Next base: position 34,053 of record JBMTVN010000010.1, read on the forward strand.
GGCAGCATTCGACCCACGCTTGCATCCTCTTGGGCATCCAGTGCCGCCAGGTTGACCCTTTCCGTAACCTGATCCCTTGCCACGTCGTCTGTGCCTAGACACAGTAGTCATTCGAGCCCAGGTTCCCTGCCTTGCAGAGAATCCCCGTAGACCCTGAAGCAACAGCGTCATGAAGAAACCTAGATCAAGCCGTCCTGGAAAAAACCGCACCCCAGCCTCCATTCGCGCCGCACTCGGACTGGCCTGCGCCTGCGTTGCCCTACAAGCCCAAGTAGTCATCAACGAGGTGTTCTACAACGCACCCGGGGACGATCTCCAGGACCTCCAGTGGATTGAGTTCCACAACACTGGAGAGAAGGCCACTGACCTGAGCGGCTGGACACTGGATGACGGCAAGGTGTTCACTTTCCCCACCGGTGCCTCCCTGGACGCGGGCGCTTACCTGATTGTTGCCCTGAGTCCCGAACGCTTTCAGGCGACGTATGACCAGCCTGCGCTCGGACCGCTCAAGCGTCCGCTCAAAAGGGACAGTGAACGCCTGCGCCTGCGTGACGGCCGCGGCGAGCTCATTGACACCGCCCGCTACAAGGACGAGGCACCGTGGCCGGTCACGGCTGATGGGGAGTCGGCTTCAGTGGAACGGATCTGCCCCGGCGTGGACGGCGAACTCCCTGAGAACTGGGCGGGCTCCCTGCTGCCTGAAACCCCCAAGCCATCCGGATCGCCCGGTCGAAAGAACGACCGTTACTCGGCGAGCCTGCCTCCGATCATTGTGATGGAGGAAGCCCCGGTGGAGCTTGAACCCGACACATCGCTGGCGGTGCGGGTGGAGGTCGAGGGCGAACCCGCCCGCGTGGAGTTGCTTTATCAGGTGATCAATAGCAAGGAGGCTTCTGAGGAGACTGCCGTCCCGATGGAAACCGTGTCTGGTCGCAAGTACGCCGCCAGGATACCGGGCCAGCCGCACGGCAGCCTGGTTCGCTACCGCATCAGGGCGCTGGGTCAGGATGGCACCGTGCGCTTTGCACCGGATGAACAGGCCCTGCGGCCAACCCTCACAGTCTATGTGCACGAGCCGTGGGAGAATGCAGAACTTTCCTTCGCAGTGCTGCTGCTGGGTGGAAGTGACAAGGAAGCTGCCAACCAGCCTGGCTTCGGCAGGTTTGGGCCTCCCGGACGCGGCCCCGGCCGGGGAG
>JBMTVN010000011.1:0-34424 GCA_049451415.1 Limisphaerales bacterium
ACAGCAAGCGACAGACTCTCAGCCCCAGCCCCTCCACAACGACGACCCGAAGCGCAGAGCAACTCGCCCCCCACCTCCAGCTGCTGACCCCTTCTCGCTACCCTTCGATGAACTATAGCCCTAAATATCCTCCCCAGCATCAGAACAAGACATGGAAGGTATTAATCCAACAGACCGTAGGGCCCCCAAGCCCAGGCGGGCCGCCGTCACCCCGGGCTTAAGAATCGTATTCCATATCGTCCTCGGCCTCACCGCCCTGCTCGGCGCCAACTCAATCTACCTGCTCGCAGTTACGATCCTTGAACAAACCACCAACGGAACGTTCCAGAACTACTTCTATCAATACATGTTTCTGGCCCACCTCGTGGTCGGCCTGATACTGCTGCTCCCATTCATTGCCTTCGCCGCCGTCCACCTGCGGAACGGCCGGGATTACCCCAACCGCGGCGCCATCCGCCTCGGCTACCTCCTGCTCGCAGCCTCCATCCTCCTCCTCGCCAGCGGCATCCTCCTCATGCGAGTCGAAGGTCTCGAACTCCGTGACCCCCGCCTGCGCTCCATCACCTACTGGGCCCATATCCTGACCCCCATCGCCGTCGTCTGGCTCTACCTGCTCCACCGCCTCTCAGGTCGGCGTATCCGCTGGAAAACAGGCATCCGCTGGGGTGCCGTCAGCGCAGTTCTCATAGCTGTCATGGCCTATCTCCACCTGCAGGACCCCCGACTCTGGACCCGCGTCTCCCCGCGCGACGGCGACCGCTACTTCGAACCCTCCCTCGCCAGAACCGCCCACGGCGGCTTCATCCCGGCCGAAACCCTCATGCTCGACAGCTACTGCCAGGAATGTCACGAAGACTCCTACGAAGGCTGGTTCCACAGCTCACACCACTTCGCTTCCTTCAACAACCCGGCCTACCTCTTCAGTATCAAGGAAACCCGCGCCGTCGCCCTCGAACGCGATGGCGATGTCAAAGCCTCCCGCTGGTGCGCCGGCTGCCACGACCCGGTCCCGTTCTTTAGCGGCGCGTTCGACGATCCCGAGTTCGATGTGCAAAAGCACCCCACCAGCCAGGCCGGCATCACCTGCACGGCCTGCCATTCCATCACCCAAGTCAATAGCACCCGCGGTAACGGAGACTATGTCATCGAGGAACCCCTCCATTACCCTTTCACCTTCAGCACCAACCGCGTCCTCCAGTTCGTCAATCGCCAACTCGTCAAAGCCAAACCCGAGTTCCACAAAAAGACCTTCCTCAAACCCGTCCACAAAACCTCCGAATACTGCTCCTCCTGTCACAAAGTCCACATCCCCAAGGAACTGAACCACTACAAGGAATTCCTCCGCGGCCAAAACCACTACGACTCCTGGCTCCTCAGCGGCGTCTCCGGCCATGGCGCACGCAGCTTCTATTACCCGCAAACCGCCCAGACCAATTGCGCGGGATGTCACATGCCCCTCCAAGCCTCAGCGGACTTCGGTGCCACCTATTTGAACCCCACCAATACCACCACCCGCTACATCCACGACCACCTCTTCCCCTCCGCCAACACCGCCATCCCTTACCTCCGCGGTGATACCAACACCGTCGAACGCCACCGCAAATACCTCGAAGGCAGCCTCCGCGTCGATATCTTCGGCATCCGTGAAGAAGGCACCATCGACGGTAACCTCAACGCCCCTCTCCGCCCGGAAATCCCCTCCCTCACCCCGGGAAAAACCTACCTCCTCGAGGTCGTCATCCGAACTCTGCGGCTCGGCCACCACTTCACCCAGGGAACCGTCGATTCCAATGAAGTCTGGCTCCAAACCCAGCTCCAGGACTCCATCCGTACCATCGGCCAAAGCGGATCCCTCGATAATTTCGGCGAAGTCGACCCCTGGTCCCACTTCGTGAATGTCTATATGCTCGACCGCCACGGCAACCGCATCGACCGCCGCAACCCGCAAGATATCTTCACACCACTCTACGATCACCAAATGCCCCCGGGCACCGGACAGGTCGTCCATTACCGATTCCAAGTCCCGGAAAACCAAACCGAACCCCTCCAAGTCTCCGTCAACCTCCAATACCGCAAGTTCGATACGCTCTACGCCCAATACTTCCTCGGCCAGGACTACGCCAAAGGCCAGCCCTACCAGGTCACCAATACACTGCCCATCGTCACCATCGCCAGTGATACGCTCACGTTCCCCGTCGCCGCCAGCAACACCCAACTACCCCAACCACCCCCTTCCACCATCGCCACCTGGGAACGCTGGAATGACTACGGCATCGGCCTCCTGCTCAAAGGAGAAAAAGGCAGCGATAAAGGCCAGCTCCGCCAGGCCGAACAAGCCTTCCTCGAAGTCGAAAAACTCGGCCGCGCTGACGGCCCCCTTAACCTCGCCCGCGTCTACCTCAAGGAAGGCCGGCTCGATGACGCTGTAACCGCCCTCCAACGCGCCTCCAGCTTCGATCCCCCAGCACCCCGCTGGACCGTCGCCTGGCTCAACGGTCTCGCCAATAAACAAAATGGCTACCTCGACCAGGCCATCCAGGAATTCAAATCCATCATCCAGGACTCCTACCCCGAACTCCAACAACGCAAGTTCGACTTCAGCCTCGATGTCATCGTCCTCAATGAACTCGGACAAACCCTCTTCGAACGCGCCAAGATGGATCGACTCAAGCCCGCACAACAAAACGCCCGACTCCAGGAAGCCGTCGATACCTTTAACCGCTCCCTCACCATCGACCCCGAAAACCTCGCCGCCCACTACAACCTCGCCCTCCTCCACGAACAACTGGGCCAAACCCAGCTCGCCGCCGAACATCGCCAACTCCACGAACGATACCGGCCGGATGACAATGCCAAGGAACTCGCCGTCACCACCGCACGCCGTCAAAACCCTCCCGCCGACCACGCCGCCCAAGCCATCGTCATCTACGACCTGCAGCGAGAACAATAGTCACACCCCATGGCCACACCAAACAACCTCCCAACCTCCCACCCCGAGCCGGACGATGAACCGCGTTACGATGACGCTATCCTCGGCCGCGCCGTCCGCTGGTCCATCCTCACCCTCCTCACTCTCGCCCTCCTCGGTAGCATCGGCTTCCTGCTCCTCCGCCCCAAACCCGAACCCCTGACACAACAGGTGACACCCATCCAGGCACCGGAAACCGCCAAACCCTCCACCGCCAGCCCCCCAAGCGCTCGGTTTACCAACATCACCCTCAGCCACGGAATCAACTTCACCCACGAAACCGGTGCCTACGGCGAAAAACTCCTCCCCGAAACCATGGGCGGTGGCGTCGCCTTCTTCGATATGGATCAGGACAACGACGCCGACCTCCTCCTCGTGAACTCCACCTGGTGGCCCTGGCACCCCAAAGGCACCAACACACCCCCACCCACCCCCGCACTCTTCCGCAATGACCATGGCACCTTCACCAATGTCACCCTGCAATCCGGACTCAATCACCCCTTCTATGGCATGGGCGCCGCCTGCGGCGACTACGACAACGACGGACTCACAGACGTCCTCCTCACCGGCATCGGTGGCTGCCGACTCTTCCACAACGAAGGCCAGGGCCGCTTCCTCGACGTCACCCAAAATGCCGGCGTCGGTGGCGCCACCAATGACTGGAGCACCTGCAGCACCTGGTTCGACCTCGATAACGACGGCGACCTCGACCTCTTCGTCGGCAACTACATCCGCTGGTCACCCGACATCGATCGTGAAGTCAGCTACTCCCTCGTAGGCATCGGTCGCGCCTACGGCCAGCCCACCGATTTCCAGGGCGCCTTCCCCCACCTCTACCGCAACGACGGACAGGGCCGTTTCACCAACATCTCCAAGGAAGCCGGAGTCCAGGTCCGCAACCCCTCCACCGGCGTGCCCGTGGCCAAACCCCTCGGCGTCTCCCCCATCGACATCAACCAGGACGGCTATACCGACCTCGTCCTCGCCAACGACACCGTCCAGAACATGGTCTTCATCAACCTCGGTGACGGCACCATGCAGGAAATCGGCGCCCTCACCGGCATCGCCTTCGATAACTACGGCAATACCCGCGGCGCCATGGGAATCGACTCCGCACGGTTCCGCAACGATGACACCATCGGCATCGCCATCGGTAACTTCGCCAATGAAATGACCGCCCTCTACGTCGCCCAACGCAACCCCACCAACTTCACCGACGAAGCCATCACCGAAGGTATCGGCCCCGCCAGTCGCCTGCTCCTCAAGTTCGGCATCTTCTTCCTCGATTATGATCTCGACGGATGGCTCGACCTGCTCAGCTCAAACGGCCACCTCGAAGACGAAATCAACCTCGTCCAGCAAAGCCAAAGCTACGCCCAACCCGCTCAACTCTTCTGGAACGCCGGAGCCGCCAGGCAAGCCGGCTTCGTCGAGGTCTCGCCCGAAAACGCCGGCCCCGACCTGTTCCAACCCATCGTCGGTCGTGGCTCCGCCTACGCCGATATCGACCTCGACGGCGACCTCGACGTCATCCTTGCCCAAACCGGAGGAGCACCGCTGCTCCTTCGCAACGACCAGCAAACCGGACACCATTGGCTCCGGATCTCACTCCAGGGAACCAGTGCCAACGCCAACGCCCTCGGCGCCATCGTCCAACTCACCGCCAACGGCATCACCCAGTCGCGCACCGTTACCCCCACTCGCAGCTACCTCTCCCAATCCGAACTCCCCCTCACCTTCGGTCTCGGCCCCCATGACGGCCCGGTGGATATCGAGGTCCAATGGCCCGGTGGCCAAGTCCAAAAACTGCAAGCCAGCCAAGTCGACACTGCCATCACCATCCGCCAGGAATAAACCCCGCCTGTTCAGCACGACGCCACTTGCCCGTCACCTCGGCAGAAAATCCCGCCGGCACCCCGCGGCCGCCCACTGCCACGGAACGCCCATTGTCCCCCGGCAGCCGCGGTGCTATAGCATCCCCATGCGCCTCACCCTCGCCCGACTGCAACCCGGCATCCTCACCGCACTGCTCCTCTCCCAACTCCACGCCGCCCCCACACCCGATATCCCTTTCCTCCAGGAATCCCACACCCCCTGCCCAGTCACCAACTCCACCGCCGCCGCAGACGTAAGATCCATCCTCGTCGACCAAACCGACTCAGTCTGGATCGCCACTGCCGCAGGCATCCTCAAACTCGTCGACCACCAGTGGACCCCCGTCACGAATATACCACCCGGCCCCGCCTACCACCTCTACCTCGACCATAACCACACCATCTGGGCCGGCAACTGGAACGGGCTCTACAAAATCACCCCGGAACAGACCACTAAAATTTCCGCAATCACCACCCCCATCACCTGTATCGGACCAACCCATGACGGACTCCTCGCCACCGGGCCCGATGACACCTGGCTCCTCCAAGGCAATACCTGGCAACCCCGGGATCTACCCTGCTCAAAAGACATCCGAGCCATCCAGTTCGATCCCGCTTCAGGTACCTGGATCGCCACCGGCAACGCCCTCCTCCACCTCACCCCCCACTCATCCCGCCTCATCCACCAACCCGAAAGCATTGTCTCCAGTGACGTCCATGCCCTGGCGTTCGACCCCCGGCACCAACTCTGGATCGGCTCGCTCGGCGGACTCGACGTCTACGAGAATGCCCGGCGCACCCGCACGTTCACCGCCGCCCATGGACTGCCCGCACACACTATCCAATGCCTTAGCTTAGACCCCACCGGCCAACTCTGGATCGGAACGGCCAGCGGCATCGCCCGCCTCCAAACCCCCTCCCAATGGTCCTTCCTCCATAGCCAACGCTGGCTCCTCAGCAACGACGTCCGTGACATCGACTTCAGCTCCAATGGCACCGCCTGGATCGCCACCGCCAACGGCGTCAGCACCATCCACCAACAATCCATGACGCTCGCAGAAAAGGCCGACTACTATCACCACATCTGCCGGGCCCGACACATCCGCCCTCCCGGCCTCGTCGAAAAATGCCGCTTCCCCAACCCCACCGACCCCACTCACTGGGAGCCCGTCGACGACGACAATGACGGGCAATACACCGCAATGTATCTCGCCATGGAAAGCTTCCGCTACGCTGCCACCGGCAACCCCGAGGCCCAAGCCATGGCCCACGAAGCTTTCCAAGCCCTAGAGTTCCTTCAAACGGTCACCGACACCCCACACTTCGTGGCCCGCACGGTCATCCCCTCCAACTGGACCAGCATGGCCGACCCAAATGAAACCATCACCCCCCAGGAAGCCGCCGAACGCCGGGCCCGTGATCCCCGCTACAAAGCCGTCGAAACACGCTGGCGCAAATCCAAGGACCACCAATGGCTCTGGAAAGGCGATACCAGCTCAGACGAAATCACCGGCCACTTCTACGGCTACCTGGTCTATTTCCTCCTCGCCGCCGATCCTCCACACAAAGTCCGCGTCCAAAAACTCGTCGCCCGCATCATGGACGGACTCATCGACCATAATTATGTCCTCCAGGACATCGACGGCCTCCCCACCCGCTGGGGCGTCTGGTCCCCCGAAAAACTCAACCACGACGCCGACTGGCGCGTCGAACGTCCCATCAATTCTTTCGAAATCCTCTCGTTCCTCCATACAGCCCACCACATCACCGGAAACCCCCGCTATCGCACCGAATTCAACCGCCTCATCACGGACCACGGCTATGCCGACAACGCCGCCCGCCCCAAAGCCTACGGACTATCCGAACGCACCCATATCGATGATGAACTCCTCGCTCTCGCCGCCCCCGGCCTCCTTCTGCTGCCGCATACCGATCCCCACCTCCACGCCCGCCTCATGCTGGGCTATAGCTGGGCCTACGAGACCATCGCCCAAGACCAGAATCCCCTCTTCAACTACACCTACGCCTGGATCGGCGGCGCCAATTCCCACCCGGATGAATCCCTCGCCTTCCTCCAAAACACCCCCCTCGACCTCCGCCAATACTCCATCGACAACGCCCAACGAAATGACATCGCCCTCGTCCGCAACCCCCTCCCAGATCCCCTCCAGACCAACCGCATGCTCCCTCCAAGTGAACGCGGTGTGATGCGCTGGGATAAAAACCCCTGGGAAACAACCTCAGGCGATTTCGGTGATCCAGAAGGCCACCTCGAAAGCTCCGGAGTGTTCTGGCTGCTCCCTTACTGGATGGCCCGCTACGCCAACATCATCCAGGCCCCAGTAAATGAATCTCACCAATGAGCCTGACACACCCCAAATGTTACCATCTCAGCTACAACATGTTATGACCTGACTCTAACAAGCCAACCCACACTCCCCCCACCGCGTTCTAAACAAGATTATCCGTCCCGGATGGGATTATACTCCCACACCAGCTCGAGACCCCGGGCGGAGAAAACCAGCTCTGATCACATCAAAAAAAGACCGCCCCTTCACCCCTCTCAATCCCCCGAATCTTGCGCAACACTTGTCATCAGGCACATTTGCACTATCATCCACCGCCGTGAACGAAAAGCGCCGCATATGGCTCCCGGTGCTGTTCCTGGTAGTGCTGGCCCTGACCCGCATTCCCGGGCTGCTCCCGCCTAGCTTCAGTGGCATCTACGCCCTCGCATTCTGCGCCGGCGTATTCCTGCCACGGAAGCTCGCTTGGGCCCTGCCCGTCGCCTTCCTCTTCATCACCGACCTGCTGCTCAATACGCTCGTTTACAAGGTAGGTGCCTTTAACAGCTACCAGTGGCTCACTCTCCTTGGCTTCGTCTCCGTGATCGGCCTCGGACGGGTCTTCCGCCCCTCGGACTCCTGGCTGAAACTCCTCGGGGGAGGCATCCTCGGAGCCATCCTGTTCTACCTGCTCACCAACTCCGCCGCCTGGTTCTTCAATCCCTACCATAACCCGGAATACACCCGAGACCTCACCGGCTGGATGGTTGCCCTCACCAAGGGAACCAGTGGCTTCCCACCCACTTGGGAATTCTTCCGTAATACTCTCCTCAGCGGCGGCCTCTTCACCGGCCTCTTCGTCGGCGCCATGAAACTCAACGAAGCCCCCGAACCGGAAACGGAAGAGGAAGCCGAAGAAATCCCCGAAACCGAACCGGAAGAGGGCAAAGCTTAGTCCCCCTCCTCCGCCTCCGTCCCTTTCTCCAGTCAGTAAACCACCCCACCGCAGGCAAGACGCGCCGTGCTTCAGCCTCGCCTGGGGTATCCCAAGGATCCACGGCACTCCTGCAGGCAAAACTCAGCGCACCCGCGGCTCAACCCCCAGAAGATGACGCACAAAATAGTCCATCCGCCTCCGCTTCCCATACGGCGTCTCCGCCGCCCCGTGACCCGTCCCGGGTATCACCAGTAAATCAAAGTCCTTGTCCGCCTTCACCAAGGCATCCACCACCTGCATCGTCGATGCCGGGTCCACGTTCCGATCCAACTCACCAACAATCAGCAGCAGCTTGCCCTGCAACCGATGCGCATGCTCCACGTTGGATGACTCCACATACTGCGCACCCACCGGCCATCCCAGCCACAGCTCGTTCCACCACATCTTGTCCACCCGGTTGTCGTGACACCCGCAGTCCGCCACCGCCACATCATAAAAATCCCCGTGATCCAACAACGCGCGCATCGCATTCTGCCCACCAGCCGACCCCCCATAGATCCCAACTCTCTCCAAATCCATCGCCGGCTCGTGCTCCGCCGCCGCCCGAATCCATGATACCCGGTCCGGAAATCCCGCATCCGCCAGATTCCTCCAACACACATCATGAAATGCCTTCGACCGATACGAAGTCCCCATCCCATCCAGCTGCACAACAATGAAACCAAGCTCCGCCAAGGCCTGCATCTCGTCATACTCGCGAAATTCCTTCGGAACATAAGCTCCCTGCGGACCAGCATAGATCTTCTCAATCACCGGATATTTCCGCCCCTCCACCATGTTCAGTGGCCGGTAAATCACCCCGTAAATGTCCGTCACCCCATCGCGACCCTTCGCCACAAAACGCTCAGGCCCCCTCCACCCCGCCCGCTCCAAACCACTCGCATCCGCCTCCTCCAACGCCGCCACCCGCGTCCCGTCAACACTCCGACGCAACACACTCACCGGTGGCAAATCCACCCGTGACCACGTGTCGATAAAGAAACGCCGATCGGGAGAAAACTGCACCCGATGATACCCGTCGCCCTCAGTCAGCACTTCGTAGCCTGAACCATCCAACCGGGCCCGCACCAAATGCAGATAGTAAGGATCCTGCCCCGCCACCACTCCCCCAGCCATCAACCAAACCTCACCCGAATCCTCATCCACATGCTCCACACTGCGAACCACCCACTCGCCGCTCGTCACCGGATGCTTCACCCTGCCCGTCTCCAAATCCACCACATACAAATGATTCCACCCGCTCCGCTCCGACATCCACAAAACCACACCCCGGCTATCCAAGTGCCGCGCAAACAGCTTGTGCGCATAATCAAAAAAGGTCTCACACTCCTCGTTCACGACCCGATGCACCTCCCCCGTCATGCCATCGACTGACAACAATCGCACCACCTGATGCCCGCGCTCAATGGTGATAAAACTCAAACGCGCCCCATCCGGCGACCACCTGAAATCACGCAGCTCATAGGGGTTCGGAAAATCATCCGGCGCAACCTCCACCTGCTCCACCTCACCCCCATCCAGGATAAACAAGCGCAGCTCCTCCACCTCCAGCCGATCCCCGGGCTTCGCATAGTCAAAGGTCAATAACCTCGGTTGCACTCCCTCCTTCGGCGAAGACTCCACAATATCTACTTTCCTCACATCCCCCGGGGTCACTCTAAATCCAAGCAACCGACTCGAATCAGGGGACCATACCACCCGGTTCCTGTACGGCTGCGCAGCAGATCCATCCACGCTCAACGCCCTCGACTCCCCTCCGGCCGAGCCCAACTGCCTGACCCAGAGATTTCCGTCCTGCTCATACGCCTCCCACCTGCCATCAGGTGATACCTCCCCACGACGCCTCACCTGCTCCCGCTCAGGCCCGGCCAGCTGCAATTCCATGCCCGGAACCACCTCCAAAATCGACGGCTCATCGGTCGCTTCACATCCAGCCAGCACCACCCCGCTGGCCGCATCCACCACCAGCCAAGCATGCCCCGCAAAGGTGTGCTGTCGCCTCCGGCCACCAGGGGGAATCCGCCCATAACCACGACGCTGCCCCTCAGCATCCAACCACACGACCTCCACCTCCACCTCAGTGCGGTTTGCAAAGGTCAAAAAAGTCTCCGGCCCATTCCCGCGACTCCGCCGCGGAATCACGCTAGCCGCCACCAAAACATCCCCGCCATCGCCCTCCTCCAGTTGTCCGGTCCGGTCACTCCAACGCCACGACTTCCCTCCCAACCGAAAACGCATCACCCCCACCTCAGTGTCCAACTCCAAACCCGCCAGATCGAGCTCCCCAACCCGCACCCCCTCAACCCCACGCGCCACCAGCGCCGAAACCAAGGCAGACTCGTCAAACGCTGCCCCACGCTCCCCACTGTCCGCATCCACTAACACATAGGAAGATCTCCCGTCTCCCTCATCCACCCGATACCAAAAGCGGCGCCCGCCATCAAACCAGTGCGGCCGCACACCGTCCCGAATCAGCTTGCCCCGAAACCGCTCGGCCAACCCCGCAGCCCTCGCATAATCCTCACGCGTCCCTTGCCCCCACGTGCTTCCCCCTCCCGCCAGCCATAGGACCAGAACCACCAGTACAAGAAACAAGCCGCGCCAGCCGTGCCCATGGCAACAGCAAAAACCCGGCTCGTCCGCAAATCTCAGTAGCCTCCGCCTCAACTGCACAGGCCCTGACATGAAAAGCTAATCCATCCCCTCACCCTCAAGGAACCCTTGAAGCTGACGAATACGCGTCGGATGCCGCATCTTCCTCAAAGCCTTCGCCTCGATCTGCCGAATGCGCTCGCGAGTCACCTTGAACTGCTTGCCCACCTCTTCCAACGTCCGCGAATACCCGTCCCCCAAACCAAAACGTAACTCCAGCACCTTCCGCTCACGCTCCGTCAGGGTCGTCAAAACATCACCCAGTTTGTCCTTCAACAAACTGTAACTGGTCATGTCCGAAGGGTTCTCCGCCGACTTGTCCTCAATGAAATCACCAAAGTTCGTGTCGTCACTGTCACCCACCGGCGACTGTAACGAAATCGGCTGCTGCGCCATCTTCAGGACCGCACGCACCCGCTCCACCGGCATCTGCATCTCGTCCGCAATCTCCTCCGGCGTAGCTTCACGACCAAAATCCTGCACCAACTGCTTCTGCACCCGCATCAGCTTGTTGATGGTCTCAATCATGTGGACAGGAATACGAATCGTCCTCGCCTGATCCGCAATCGAACGCGTAATCGCCTGCCGAATCCACCAGGTGGCATAAGTGGAGAACTTATACCCGCGACGATACTCAAACTTCTCCACCGCCTTCATCAACCCCATGTTCCCCTCCTGAATCAGGTCCAGGAACGAGAGGCCACGGTTGGTATACTTCTTCGCGATCGAAATCACCAGACGCAGGTTGGCCTCCACCATCTCCGTCTTGGCCTGCAAAGCCTTCTTGGCAAAATGCTGCAGCTGACGATACGCCTCCAGATAGTCAGCATACGGCAGACGAACAAACTCCTCCAAAGCCCGGATCTTCTTCTGCTCCCCGTCAATGATCGCCTGAGTGTGCGTCGACTTCCGATGCTTCTCCAGCTCGTGGATCGTCCGCAAACTGTGCTGAATCTTGTCGTGGATGTTGTCCGCCACCAAGGCCATCTCCTCAATGACCTTCTGCTTGTAGTAAAACTTCGGATACGACCGCTGCAGCTTGGCGTCCATCTTCGCCAGCTCCTGCGCGAGCTTCTCCTTCTTGCTCTTGGAGGAAGCCGACTGCCAGGCCGAATACTTGTCGTCCACCGCCAGGTCAACCGTCCGCACATCCTTGATCAAACGACGCAACGTCTTGAGGTGATTCTCCCGCCCCTCAATCTTCTTGTCCAAAATCACCCGGTCAAAACGCTCCTTCGGAGGCTCAGCCACCAGCTTCTCCGCCAAGGCAATGTGCTCCTTGCCGGAAAATCCAAAGCTGTAAATGATCCGCTTTACCTCCGTCTCCGCGTCCTCAATGCGCTTCGAAATCTCAACCTCCTGCTCCCGAGTAAGCAAGGGAACCTGCCCCATCTGCTTCAAATACATCCGAACCGGATCGTCCAGAATGTCCAAGCGGGACTTGTCCTCCTCCTCCTCAGGCTCAGGCTGACGCACACGGTCCACCTCCGCCTCGTCCACAATCTCCACATTCAAGCTCCGAAGCTTGGTGTAAAGATCATCCAACTCCTCCGGCGTCACCACGTTGTCCGGCAACGCATCGTTCAAATCATTATAGGTCAGATACCCCTGCTCCTGCGCCAACCGCAGCAACTCACGAATCTTCTCCGTCAAATCAATCCCCGAAAGACTCTTCACCGTCCCCAAGGTCTCCATCGCCTTCGCCTCGTCCACCACGGGCTCCTTCGATGCATCACCCACCTTTCCTTTCCCTGCCCCGGAAGCCTGTGCAGCCGCATCAGCCACCACCACCTCCGCACCCTTGCCCTTCGCAGCCCGACCCCGCTTCGCCTTCACCGGAACAGCTTCCACCACTTCAAGAGCCTTGGCCCGCTTGGGCTTCGCCACCGCCGCCTTCTCAACCACTTTCTTCGCTGCAACCTTCTCCGCCTTCTTGGGAGGCTTGGCCTCAGCCTTGACCTTGGCCTTGTCCTCCTTGGCCTGAGCCAACCGCTTCCGCCCTGCTGCCACCTTCGCAGATGGAACGGTTCCGCCCGACTTGTCTCGGGACGTTTTCTTGCTACTCACTTTTGAGGCGGCAGTTGCTCGCTTGCGGGCTGTCGGCTTGACCATAATGAATTGCGGATTCTTTCAGGCTACCCCGAAAGAGTCGGAAAATATCAACGCAGGCAGGGGTGGAGTCAAGCGGCGAACGGGATATTCCTTGCTAGGTCTACAGACCGCGGCTACGTTCGCGTCCGACAAGGCAAAACCGCCATTTACGACCCGCCTGAGGCGTCATGCAGAACTCCCAAGCCATAGGCTATAATACAAAAGTTGAAGGGGAAGTCATCGTCACAAAACTCGATGCCGCCCTCAACTGGTGCCGACGAAACTCCCTCTGGCCCATGCCCATGGGCCTCGCCTGCTGCGCCATCGAACTCATGGCCACCGGCGCAAGCCGCTTCGATATCTCCCGGTTCGGAGCAGAAGTCATGCGCTTCTCCCCGAGACAATCCGACGTCATGATCGTCTCCGGTACGGTCACCTATAAAATGGCCCTCGCCGTACGTCGTATCTATGACCAAATGGCTGAACCCAAATGGGTCATCGCCATGGGTGCCTGCGCCTCCACCGGAGGCATGTACCGCAGCTACGCCGTCCTCCAAGGCGTGGATTCTATCCTCCCCGTCGATATCTACGTCGCCGGTTGCCCCCCACGCCCGGAGGCCCTGCTTGACGCCCTCATGTCCCTTCAGGCTAAGGTCAGCCGCGAGCCGGTGGTCTCCACCCTGAAAAGGCGACCCCCAGAATCACGCATCCCGTCCACCGCCTGCTAACCAAACCGGTCCCATGACCCCCAGCGAAGCAGCCAACCTATTACTAGCAAAGTACCCCGACCTACTCGGCCCGGAAACCCAGTTTCGAGGCGAGTCAACGATCGAAGTGCTTGATGCAGAGAATATTGCAACTATCTGCCAATACGCCAAAGATCAGCTCGGCTTTGATCTGCTGACCGACCTCAGCAGCCTCGATGATTACGGCCAAGACCCGCGCTGGACGGTGGTCTACGAGTTATACGGGGTCGACATCAACTGTCACCTCCGCCTCAAGACCAAGGTCGCAGAACAAAAATCCGCACTACCCTCCGTCACCCATATCTGGCCCACCGCAAATTGGCACGAACGTGAAGCCTTCGACATGATGGGCATCCAGTTCACCGGACACCCCGACCTCCGACGCATCCTGATGTGGGAAGGCTACCCCTACCACCCGCTGCGGAAAGATTTCCCCCTCGCCGGTAAACCCAGCGAAACTCTCGATATCGCTTTCTCCAGACCCGCACCGCTGGAAGGCGGCCCCTTCGTCACGGTCGCCGGCGGAAAGGACGCCATCTCCCGAGAACCCCGCTCTCGAACCGCTGACCACTGAACCATGCCTGAATTCAAGGACATCGAAATCGGCGACGCCGCCAACAGAGCCCAAGCCCAGCAATCCGCCCTCGGCGAACTGCAGGACCTCGACGGCGAACGGATGGTCCTAAATATGGGCCCATCCCACCCATCCACTCACGGCGTCCTCAGGCTGATCCTCGAACTCGATGGGGATGTCATCCTCTCCGCCAACCCCGAAATCGGTTACCTGCACCGCGGCGATGAAAAAATCGCGGAGAATATGACCTATAACCAGTTCGTCCCTTACACCGACCGACTGGACTACCTCTCCCCGCTGGCAAATAACGTCGCCTATGCCCTGGCCGTAGAAAAACTCATGGGGATCACCGACCAGCTCCCCCCACGATGCCAATACATTCGGGTCATCTGCTGCGAACTGGCCCGCATCTCCTCCCACCTCCTCGGTATCGGCTGCTTCGCCATGGACGTTGGCGCCATGACGGTCTTCCTGCATACCTTCACTGAACGGGAAAAAATCTACAATTTCTCAGAAGCCCTCACGGGAGCCCGCCTCACCACCAGTTATACCCGCATCGGCGGCCTGTCCCGCGACCTCCCCGAGGGCTGGACCGACAGCATACGCCGCTTCTGCGACGAAGTGCTCTCCACCATCGACGACGTCGATCAGCTCCTCACCCGCAACCGCATCTGGGTCGACCGCGTCAAGAATGTCGGCATCATCTCACGCGAGGACGCCATCGGTTACGGCCTCACCGGCCACAACCTCCGCGGTAGCGGAGTCAACTATGACGTCCGCCGCGCACAACCCTACCTCGTTTACGACCAGCTGGAATTCGATGTACCCCTCGGCGAAGTCGGAGACTGCTATGACCGCTACCTCGTCCGCATGGAAGAAATGCGCCAAAGCGTCCGCATCCTGCGCCAATGCCTCGACCAGTTACCCGGCGGCCCCATCAATGTCCCCGACGGCAAGATCGTCCTCCCGCCAAAAAATAAGGTGCTGACCAGCATGGAAGAACTCATCCATCAGTTCATGCTCGTCACCCAGGGCGTCAACGCACCCGCCGGAGAAGTCTATTTCGGAGCCGAAAACCCCAAGGGCGAACTCGGATTCTATATCTGTAGCCGTGGAGGCGGAACACCCCACCGCCTCAAAATACGCGCCCCATCGTTCGTCAACCTCAGCATCCTGCCAAAACTGCTTCCCGGTTGTATGATCAGTGATGTCGTCAGCATCTTGGGGTCGTTTGATTTCGTCATGGGGGAATGTGACCGATGAGCTGGGATATCTCTACCGAACTCCAATCTCAAATCGACGAGCTGGTAACTCATTACCCCCAGCCGCGTAGTGCCTCCCTCATGATCCTGCACCTGATCCAGGAACAGGAAGGTTGGATCTCGCAGGAAGCCGTCGAGTGGACCGCACAACGCCTGTCCCTCCAGCCCATCAATGTCTACGAGCTGGTCACGTTCTACCCCATGTTCCGGCAAGCCCCCGCCGGAAAATACCAGATCAAAATCTGCCGCACGCTCAGCTGTGCCCTCGGCGGTAGTACCCAGCTCCACCACCAGCTCTGCACCCAACTCGGACTCGACCCGAAACTCCACGGTATCCAGACTACCACCGATGGCCGGTTCTCCGTGGAATTCGTGGAATGCCTCGCCAGCTGCGGCACCGCCCCAGCAGTCATGTGCAACGACACACTCCACGAGTCCGTCACGCCTCAACAACTGGATCACCTGCTCCAGACCTGCCAGAACAACGCTCCAGCTGCACCGGAACAGGACGAAAACCAAAACATCAAAACCAGTCGCGCAGGGAGGAAAAAGAAGGAATGAAAAATGGCTGCCGAGCATGGATTCGAACCATGACAAGCAGATCCAGAGACTGCTGTGCTACCGTTACACCACTCGGCAACGAAGCGCGCAGTCTAGTTGCCTCCTCCCAGATGTCAATCGTTGCCTAACCTCTTTACTTTAACTTAAACCCATGGCCCAGGAATCCCGCCTCATCCTAAAACACGTCGACTCCCAGGGCTACTCAGTCGACCTCGCCTGCTACCGTAAACACGGCGGCTACAAAACCCTCAAATCCGCCCTCACCGCAGAACCCCGCACCCTGCCCGACGGACGCACGCTCTCCGCAGCCGAGCAAATCCGGAAAGAAGTCATGGACTCCGGCCTCCGCGGACGTGGCGGAGCCGGATTCTCCTGCGGCCTCAAATGGTCCTTCGTCGACCGCAAAAGCGGCAAACCCATCTACCTCATCTGCAACGCTGACGAATCTGAACCAGGCACGTTCAAGGACCGGCAGATCATCCACAAGGACCCTCACCAGCTCATCGAGGGAATGATCCTCGCCTGCTTCGCCAATGACGTTCACCTCGCCTATATCTACATACGCGGAGAATTCGCCGAAGGTGCCCGCATCCTCAACGATGCCCTCGCCGAAGCACGTAAAGCAGGTTTCCTCGGCAAGAATATCCTCAAAAGCGGCTACGACCTCGAAATCCACGTCCACCGCGGGGCAGGCGCCTACATCTGCGGAGAGGAAACCGGCCTGATCGAATCACTCGAGGGAAAACGCCCCTACCCGCGCATCAAACCTCCCTACTTCCCCGCCGTCCTCGGCCTCTACCTCTGCCCCACCATCGTCAATAATGTCGAAACTCTCTGCGCCGTTCGCCATATCATGGATATGGGCGGTTCGGAATACGCCAAACTCGGCACCCCAAATAATACCGGCACCCGCCTCGTCAGCCTCAGCGGACACGTCAAACGCCCGGGCGTCTACGAAATCGAGGTCGGTAAGGTCACCCTAGGCGAACTCATCTTTCACCCGAACTTCGGCGGCGGCCTCCCAGACGGACGCAAGCTCAAGGCCGTCATCCCCGGCGGCTCATCCGCCAAGGTCTTCCGCGCCGACGAAAAGTTCACTCTCAAGAAGCGCAACCTCGACGGCAGCGAGGATTCGCAGGAAGTCGAACTCCTCGACCTGCCCTACGACTTCGATTCCCTCGCCCGCGCAGGCAGCATGTCCGGATCCGGCGCCATCATCGTCCTCGATGACTCCACCAACATGGTCGATGCCCTCGCCAATATCAGCGAGTTCTACGCCCACGAAAGCTGCGGACAGTGCACCCCCTGCCGCGAAGGCGCCCTGTGGATGAGCAAAGCACTCCACCGCATGACCCACGGCGGAGCCCGACCCGAAGACCCCGATTACCTCCTCCATATCGCCCGCGGTATCCAGGGCCGCACCGTCTGTGCCTTCGGCGAAGCCTGCTCCTGGCCCGTCCTCAGCTTCGTCGGCAAATTCAAAGAAGAGTTCACCCAACACGGTAACTCCAACCCGCAACAACAGCCCCAAGCCTCCAGTCCAACCCACGGCTCCTAATTCATGGCTGACACCGATACCAAACCCACCGCCGCTCCCACCGACACGTTTACCGTCAAGGTCAACGGCCGCGAGGTCACCGTGCCCCGTACCACGCCCGACCCCGTCTCAGGTCGCCCCCTGCCAACAACCATGATCCAGGCCTGCGAAGCCGCCGGCGTGGACGTGCCCCATTATTGCTACCACCCGAAGCTCCCCGTCGCCGGTAACTGCCGCATGTGCCTCGTCGAGTTCGGCATGCCCGCCCTCGGCCCGGACCGCCAACCTATCCTCAACCCCGACGGCACACCCAAAATCCTCCTCCAAACCCTCCCCTACGAACCCCAAACCCCACGCGTCGCCATCGCCTGCGCCACCCCCATCTCGCCAGGCATGGAAATCTACACGGATTCTCCCTCCATCCTCAAAACCCGCGAAGGCATCCTCGAGTCCCTCCTCATTAACCACCCGCTCGATTGCCCCATCTGCGATCAGGCCGGAGAATGTAAGCTCCAGGAATACTCGGTCCAACACGGCCAGTCCGCCAGCCGCTTCGTCGAAACCAAGGTCCATAAACCCAAACAACTGGACCTCGGGCCGCGAATCATGCTCGACGATGAACGCTGCATCCTCTGCACCCGCTGTATCCGCTTCACTCGCGATATCGCCGGCGATGACGCCCTCGGCATCATCAACCGCGGCAGCTACAACACCATCGCCACTTACCCCGGCCAGACTTTCGATAACAATTACACGCTCAATACGGTCGACCTCTGCCCCGTCGGCGCCCTCACTTCCAAGGATTTCCGCTTCAAAATGCGGGTCTGGTTCCTCAAGGAAACCGAAGGCATCTGCACCTCCTGTAGCACCGGCTGCAATATCACGATCGGATCCCGCGAAAATGCTGTCCATCGCTACACTCCCAGACAAAACGACAGCGTCAATAGCACCTGGATGTGCGATTCCGGTCGCCTGAACTATAAATGGCTGCACCGGGAAGACCGACTCTCCCAAGTCCTCCGCCGCGAGTCCCCGAATCACAGCTCCCCCATCCCCTGGCCCCAAGCCGTCACCACGCTCGTGGACCGCCTCCAGCAAGCCGACCCAGGCTCAGTCGCCATCATCGCCTCGGCCCGCCAAACCACGGAAGAACTCTGGCTCCTCCATAAAATCGCCAGCCACACCCGCGCCAAAACCGATTCGGTCCCGCGCTGGGGTGAACCCGACCGCCTCCTGCTCCACGCAGATCGGAACCCCAATACCCCCGGCACCCTCATCACCCACATCGCCGGCCCCACCCCGGGCGAAAACCTGCCTGCCATCGCCAAAGGCATCGAAACCGGCAAAATCCGCACTCTCATCGTCTTCGGCGAAGATGTAACCCGCCACGGCATCAGCCCGGAGCTCCTGCAAAAACTCGATTTCCTCGTCGTCAGTGACATCCTGCCCAACCACACCACTACGCTGGCCAACCTCCTCCTCCCCGGTTGCGGCGCCCCGGAAAAACGCGGCACATTCATCAACTCCCGCAACCGAATCCAACGCTTCTTCAAAGCAGTGGAACCGCGCGGTGATGCCCGACCTGAATCAGAATTTCTCTCTGAAATCGTCCAAAAGTTGACCGGAACCGAGCTTCCGACCAGCATGGAGGGGCTCTTTAACCAGATGGCTGGTGAACTCAAACCCCTCAAGGGAATCACTTGGGCCAGCCTCGGAGACCAAGGCACCGACGTGCCCGCTTAAATCATGGACTGGATTCAACAGCTCAGCGACACCCAGCAGTTCCTGCTCTTCAGCTCCCTGAAGATCTTTGGGGCCTTCTCGGTGCTCATGACCATCGTCGCCTACGCCGTCTGGGTCGAACGCAAGGTCTCCGCCGCCATCCAAGGCCGTATCGGCCCCAATCGCGTCGGCCCCTTCGGCCTCTTCCAGCCCATCGCCGATGCCGTCAAAGCCTTCCTCAAGGAAGACTTCACCCCCGGCCATGTCCGTAAAATCTATTTCTGGCTCGCACCCGCCATCGTCATGATCCCCGGCGTCATCACTCTCGCCGTCATCCCCTTCGGATCCAACCTCGGCAACCCCAATAACCCCATGGTGATCGCCGACCTCAACGTCGGTATCCTCTTCACCTTCGGTATCGTCTCCCTCGGCGTCTACGGCATCGTCCTCGCCGGCTACGCTTCCAATTCCAAATACCCCTTCCTCGGTGGTATGCGCTCCAGCGCACAAATGATCTCCTACGAACTCGCCATGGGACTCTCGGTCGTCCCCCCACTGCTCCTCGTCGGCAGCCTCAACCTCACCGACGTCATCAGCTACCAGGCCCACGGCATCTTCGGCTGGCTCATCTTTAAGCAACCCATCGCCTTCGCAGTGTTCCTCGCCGCCGCCTTCGCCGAAACCAACCGGCTCCCCTTCGACCTGCCCGAAGCCGAACAGGAACTCGCCGGCGGCTACAACGTGGAATATAGCTCAATGAAGTTCGCCATGTTCTTCATGGGTGAATACGCCGGCATGACTCTCGCCTCCGCCCTCATCGTTGTCATGTTCCTCGGCGGCTGGACCCTCCCCTTCTTCGGTCTAAATGAGGTCTCCAATTCCCTCCTCGGCGGACTCCTCCATATCACCGTATTTGTCGCCAAACTCTGCGCCGTCATGTTCGTCGCCATCTGGGTGCGCTGGATGTGGCCGCGCTTCCGCTACGACCAACTCATGGACCTCGGCTGGCGCCGATTGCTCCCGCTCTCACTCGCCAATGTCGTCGTCACCGCCGGATGGCTCTGGATTCAAGCCGTGCTGAAATGATCATTAAACGCAAAGCACTCAATTGGTGGGAACGACTGTATCTGCCCGCAATTATCGGGGGATTCAAAGTCACCCTGCGCCTCTTCTTCCGGCGCAAGGTCACCATGCAATACCCCGAGGAACGCTGGGTCGTCCCCGAAGGTTACCGCGGAGCTCCCTACCTCGTGAAAGACCAGGAAGGACGTACCAAATGCGTCTCCTGCCAGCTCTGCGAGTTCATCTGCCCCCCCAAGGCCATCCGCATCACACCCCCGGGACCGGAAACCAACCCCGACGCCGGCAATGTCGAGAAACGCCCGCGCGACTTCGAAATCAATATGCTGCGCTGCATCTTCTGCGGCTATTGCCAGGAAGTCTGCCCCGAAGAAGCCATCTTCCTCAAAAAGGACTACTCCCTCAATGCCACCAGCCGGAACGATCTGGTCTATAACATCGACAAGCTGCTCGAGCTCGGTGGAGTCCACCAGGACCCCATCATGAAATGGAAACAGAAGGAGCAAGAGGCCGCAGCCCAAACCACTTTCAAACCCGAATGAACGCAGCCGACCTCCTATTCTATATCTTCGCTGCCCTCACCCTCTCAGGTGCGATCCTCGTCATTGCCAACCCCTTCAGCCGCAGCCCCGTCACCAGTGCTATGTTCCTGGTGCTGACACTGGTCAGCCTCTCGGGCCTGTTCGTTCTCCTCCACGCATTCTTCCTCGCCGCCGTCCAAATCCTCGTCTACGCCGGCGCCGTCATGGTCCTGTTCCTCTTCGTCATCATGCTCCTCGACCTGCCCCAGGAGGAAAAACGCCGGGTCAGCCGCTCAGCCACGCTCGTCGGTGTCATCGCAGTCGGAGGCCTCGCATCCGTCCTCATCACCTCGCTCAATGCATCATTGGCCTCACCCAAGGGAGCCCCCACCCTCGAAGCCAATGCCCCGGAAATCGGCCGCGCCCTCTTTACCCAATACCTCCTCCCCTTCGAATTGCTCTCAGTACTCCTCCTCGTCGCCATGGTCGGAGTCATCCTGCTCAGTAAAAAAGACCTGAAATAACCCCAATCAGACCACTCCCTAGCCCTACCATGAGCGTCGGACTCGAACATTACCTCATCGTCAGCATCCTCCTCTTCTCGCTGGGTTTGCTCGGCGTTATCCTCCGCAAGAACCTGCTCGTCATCTACATGTCCCTCGAGCTCATGCTCAACGCAGCCAACCTCACTCTCGTCGCATTCTCCCGCTTCAATAATAACCTCAACGGCCAGATGCTCGTCTTCTTCGTCATCACGGTCGCTGCCGCCGAAGTCGCCGTCGGCCTCGCCCTCATCGTCGCACTCTTCCGTAAACGCCAATCCGCCCACCCCGAAGAACTCAGCTTCCTCAAATTCTAAATCATGCACCTCCCCCTGATACCCTGGCTGATCCTGCTACTGCCCCTCGGGGCAGCCGCGAGCATCACCCTCTTCTCCCTCAGGGATCCTTCCCGCAGTGCCCGGCTGTCGATCGGCGCCGTCACCACCAGCTTCGCCCTCACTGCCCTCTTCATCCTCACCAACGGATGGACCCCGGCCACGCCCGAAACCAGCTTCAACTGGCTCCAGGTCGGCACCCTCGACGTCAGCTTCGGCCTCCGCCTCGACCCCCTCAGCCTCTGCATGCTCCTCGTCGTCACCGGCGTGGGTTCAGCAATCCATATCTACTCGCTCGGCTACATGAAGGGCGACCCCGGATTCTCCCGCTACTACGCCTGCCTCAGCCTCTTCACGTTCTCCATGCTGGGTATCGTGCTGGCCAACAACCTCCTCATGATGTTCATCTTCTGGGAATTGGTCGGCGTATCCAGCTATCTGCTCATCGGATTCTGGTTCGAACGCCCAAGCGCCGCCGATGCCAGCAAAAAGGCCTTCCTCACCAATCGCCTCGGCGATTTCGGCTTCCTCGTCGGCATCCTCATAGTCTGGTTCCTGGTGGAATCACTCCACTTCGGCAGCCTCGAAACCATTCTCTCCGCCAGACCCAACGCCCTCGGCGGTCAGGCTACTCTCGTCGGAATACTGCTCTTCTGCGGTGCCGTCGGCAAATCCGCCCAGCTGCCCCTTCATGTCTGGTTGCCCGATGCCATGGAAGGCCCCACCCCGGTCAGCGCGCTCATCCACGCAGCAACCATGGTCGCAGCCGGCGTCTATATGCTCTGCCGAATCTTCTTCGTCCTGAGCCTGCCCGACTCCAGCGCCCTCACGTTCATTGCCTGGACCGGCGGCATCACCGCCCTCTTCGCGGCACTCATCGCCATCCAGCAAAACGACATCAAACGCATCCTCGCCTATTCCACGCTCTCCCAGCTCGGTTACATGGTCCTCGCCGTCGGTGTCGCCGCACCCACCGCCGCCATGTTCCACCTCACCACCCACGCATTTTTTAAGGCACTCTTGTTCCTCGGCGCCGGTTCCGTCATCGCCGCCCTCCACCACGAACAGGATATCTGGCGCATGGGCGGCCTCCGCCAGCGTATGCCCCTCACGTTCTGGACGTTCCTCATCGGGACTCTAGCCCTCTGTGGCGTGCCCCCGCTCAGCGGCTTCTTCAGCAAAGACGCCATCCTCGCCGCAGCGCTCGGTGAACACGGCAGCCCGCTCCTCTTCGCTATCACTGCACTCGTCGCCATCCTCACCACGTTCTACATGGGCCGACTCTTCCTCGTCGCCTTCACCAGCGACGCCCGGTCCAGCGCAGCCCGGAAAGCCTCCGAGTCCCCCCGCGTCATGACCTGGCCGCTGCTCGCCCTCGCCCTCCTCAGTGTAGCCGGCGGCTTTCTGCATATCGCCCCCACTCTGGCAGCCCAGCTCGGCGAAATGGGCCACGCCCACGGGGCCGCCGCCGCCCTGACCAGCCTCATCGCAGTCGCCCTCGGCGCATGGCTCGCCTTACGCCTCTATCGCAACGCCAAATCAGACCCCCTGGCCGAATGGCAAAAACCCCTCACCTCCGCCCTGCGTAACCGCTTCTACATCGACGAGATCTACGAACGCACTTTCATCCGTTACCAGGATGCTCTCGCCGCCTTTACAGCCTGGCTGGATCGCTGGATCCTAGCCGGCCTCATCGTTCGCGGACTCCAGTTCACCACGGAGATGACAGGCCGTTCCCTGCGCCTCCTCCAAACCGGCAACCTCCAAACCTACGCTTTCCTGATCGTTCTGGGCGTAGCCCTGCTGCTCTACGCCATGATCAGCCGCTAAACCATGTCGCTGCTCCCCCTCATCATCCTCATCCCGCTGCTCACAGCAGTCGCGCAGATCGCCGTCCCCGGACGTTACCGCGTCCTCCACCGCGCCCTGCCCATGGCCGCCACCGGCCTCAGCGCCGCTCTCGCCATCCTGCTCTTCCTCAGGTTCGACTCCAGCAACGAATCCTACCAGTTCGTCTCCCGCATCCCCCTGCTCGGCGCCCCCTCCATCGGGATCGAAGCCATACTCGGTGTCGACGGACTCAGCATCGGCCTGATCCTCATGGGAGCAATCGTCGCCTTCGCCGCTGCCTGCACTACCTGGGAAATCCAACACCGCGAAAAGGAATTCCATGTCCTCCTCCTCCTCATGACAGGAGGAATCCTCGGTGCCTTCGCCTCACTCGACCTCTTCTTTTTCTATTTCTTCCACGAGATCGCACTCATCCCCACCTTCATCATGATCGGTATCTGGGGCCGCGGTGAAGACCGGGGCTACGCCGCATTCAAAATGACTCTCTACTTGAGCCTCGGCGCCCTCATCCTCCTCGCCGGCCTCATCGCGCTCTACCTCCAATCCGGAGCAAATACCTTCAACATGCAGGAACTCTCCGCCCACGTGGAAAGAACCCCGCTCGACCTCCCGGCCCAACAAGCCATCTTCCCCCTGCTCCTCTTCGGCTTCGGCATCCTCGTCTCTCTCTGGCCCTTCCATACCTGGGCCCCCATCGGCTACGAGGCCGCCCCCACCTCGGTCGCCATGCTCCACGCCGGCGTGCTCAAGAAGTTCGGCCTCTATGGCCTCATCCGGCTCGCCCTCCCCCTCCTGCCAGATGCATCGCGCCCCTGGCTCAGCACCCTCGCCATCCTCTGCCTCGGCAACCTCGTCTGGTGCGGCTTCGTCGCCATGCGCCAACGCAACCTCAACCTGCTCTTCGGGAATTCCAGCGTAGCTCACATGGGCTTCATCTTCCTCGGTATCGCCAGCAATACCTTCATCGGCGTCACCGGAGCCGTCGTTATCATGATAGCCCACGGCTTCCTCGCCGCCCTCAGCTTCGGACTCAGCGGATACCTCTACCAGCAAACCCGCACGCTCGAGATGGATCAACTCGGCGGCCTCGCAAAGAAAATCCCCTTCATCGGCACCGCCCTCATCATGGCCATGCTCGCCGGCTGCGGACTCCCCGGCTTCGCCAACTTCGTCGGCGAAGTCATGGTCTTCTTCGGCGCCTGGACCAAATACATGGAATGGACCATCCTCGCCTGCTGGGCCGGCCTCGTCATCGGCGGCATCACCATGATCCGCGCCATCCGAACCATGCTGCACGGCCCGCTCCCCGAACAATGGAACACCCTCGCAGATGCACAACTCTGGCGCCGACTACCCTTCGCCATACTCCTGTCCGCACTCATTCTATTCGGCATGTTCCCTCGACTGCTCACCGATAAAACCAAAGCCGGCCTCTCCAGCCTGGTCATCCAGTCCAGCGGCGTACCAGTGATAGATCCGGCCCAAGCACAGTCGCCCGTCTCCCCAATCCACCCTGCACCGGGCAACCTCGAAAAATAATTCCCTGATGAACTACGGCCTCCTCAGTCTCGAAATCGGCGTCGTCGCCCTCGGCCTCGGCCTACTTCTGCTCGACCTCTGGACCCCGACAACCCAAAAAC
This sequence comes from Limisphaerales bacterium, assembly GCA_049451415.1. Classification (GTDB taxonomy): domain Bacteria; phylum Verrucomicrobiota; class Verrucomicrobiia; order Limisphaerales; family JAHDYP01; genus JBMTVN01. The sequence continues at coordinate 25,239 of JBMTVN010000011.1, forward strand.
CCCGGCTCGGCTACGCCGCGGCGGCAGGCCTCGCCTTCATCCTGCTCTTCAGCTTCACCAACTTCACCGGCCAATCCACCGGCACCGCGTTCCATGGCATGTTCATCCAGGATGCCATGTCCCTGTTCTTTAAACGCCTGTTCCTCGTCACCGCTATCGTCGTCCTGTTCATGTCGGTCGATTTCTCAAACCGAATACCCACCGGCGTGACGGAATATTACGCGCTGCAGCTCTTCGCCCTCGCCGGCATGATGACCGCCGCCTCCGCCAATAATTTCACCCTCCTGTTCGTGAGCGTCGAACTCATCACGGTCACTTTCTATATCCTCGTCAGCTTCCAGCGTAATCGCCTGGTATCCCTCGAGGCGGGCACGAAATACCTCATCCTCGGCGCCCTCTCCTCCGCCTTCCTCATCTTCGGAATCGCCCTCATCTTCGGTATGACCGGCCACCTCGACTTCAATGGCGTCGCCAGCTTCGTCCGCCAATCGCCCGCAGAACCCCTGCTCCAAGCCGGCATCCTCCTCGTCATCGTCGGACTCGGTTTCAAAATCGCCGCACTCCCCGTCCAACTCTGGGCACCCGATGTCTACCAGGGCGCACCCACCCCCACCACCGCCTTCCTCGCCGTGGGAAGCAAAGCCGCCGGATTCGTCCTCCTCATCCGTGTCCTGCTCTTCGCCATCCCCGATATCGCCGAAGCCTGGCACCGCCTGCTCATCGGCCTCTCCGCCTTCACTATCCTCTACGGCAACCTCTGCGCCATCCCCCAAACCAACCTCAAACGCCTGCTGGGCTACTCCAGTATCGCCCACGCCGGATACCTCCTGCTCGGGATTGCCACTCTCAGCGCCCCAGGACAACAAGCCGTCCTCTTCTACCTCGGGACCTACCTCTTCACCGTGCTGGCCGCCCTCGGTGTCATCACCATCGCCTTCCAAGGCCTCGACTCAGAAGAAATCCCCAGCCTCGCGGGACTCCACCAAAAATCACCCTTCCTCGCAGCAGCCCTCGCCCTCGCCATGGTCTCACTCGCAGGCATCCCCCCGCTCGCCGGATTCTTCGGCAAATTCCTGCTCTTCAAGGCAGCCCTCGAGGCAGGTCAAACCGACCCCCTCTACTATACCCTCGTAGGCGTCGCCATCTTCGGCGTCATCGTCTCCCTCTACTTCTACCTCGGCGTCGTTCGCACTCTCTATTGGCCCAAAAACCCCGCCGCCCCAGCCCCAGCTCTCCCCTCCATCTCCACCCCCATGAAATGGGCCCTCTCCATCTGCATGGTCGCCATGATCCTCCTTGGTATCGCCCCCCGCCTCCTCCTCCAAGCCTGCCAGCTCGTCGCCTCAGCCTCCTCAAGCCTCTAAGGCCACCCGGTCCCGCCAAAAAAAAGGGCCCCCAAAAGGAGGCCGTGCATCGCTTGGTTAAGCCGTCAGCTTTCAATACCGGTTCCCACCACCACCGTAGTCACGGCGAGGAGGACGACCGCCACCACCACCACGCTCTTCGCGCGGCCGGGCAACGTTGACTGTCAGGCTGCGACCACCCAGGTCCGTCCCGTGCAGACCCTCGATGGCACTATGGGCCTCCTCAGAGGAACTCATGGTCACAAAACCAAAACCGCGAGAACGACCCGTCATCCTGTCCTGCATCACGTTCGCCTCCAGAACACTGCCATAGGCAGAAAAGGCATCCATAAGGTCGTTGTCGGTGATTTCGTAGGAAAGATTTCCCACAAACAGTTTGTTTTCCATAGATGATGATTTGCCGACTCTACTCGCTGCTAACTTCCAACCTGTTCTCGACCATCGAGTTTCAAATCATCACCGGACCACCTGTCCACCTGAAGATCCACCAACTGCTGGAGAAGCCATGCACGGCAATCAGACTGTGGCAAACTAATTGGCGGCCCGGGAATTGCAACCCTGATTTTCTCGCCCAAAGAACCCCACACAACACCACCGCTCAGGACTTCCCAGCACCCTCCTCTTCAGCCATATTCACCCCAAGCATGGACACCGCCTCAAATCAACCCATGACACGCCAGCAAGTGCTCGACCTCTACTTCATCGATGCACGTCACAAACTCGTCGATATCGCCGCCTTCCTCGACCGCGTCGAACGTGCCCCCGGCCAGGCCGACTTCCGCTGGGAAGCATTCCACCAAGCTCTCCAGACTCTCATTCCCAGCGGAACCAGCCACGCAGAAAAGGCCCTGCTCAGCTTCAGCGACCCCACGACTGAACCCATCGCCAAAGCACCAGGAAAGGGCGCCACCGGCGCCTGGCCCGGCCAAAACAAGTAAACCACTCCACGCATCCCCCAGCCATGCGCTACATCGAACCCCATGCCCACATGGTCAGCCGCACCACCGACGACTACCTCGCCATGGTCGCCTCAGGATGCGCCGCAGTCTGTGAACCCGCCTTCTGGGCCGGCTTCGACCGCTCCTCCCCGGAAGGCTTCCGCGATTACTTCCTCCAACTCACAGAATACGAACCCAAACGGGCCGCCAAGTTTGGCCTCCCCCACTTCTGCTGGCTCTGTATCAATCCCAAGGAATCCGAAGATACCCAACTCGCCCAGGCTGTCCTCGACCTCATCCCCTCCTTCCTCAATAAACCCAACGTCCTCGGCATCGGCGAAATCGGGCTGAATAAAAATTCCCGCAACGAACTCCTCATCCTCGAAAAACACGTCGACCTCGCCGCATCCCACAACCAGCTCATCCTCGTCCATACACCCCACCTCGAAGATAAACTCAAGGGAACCCAGCTCACCCTCGATGTCCTGAAAAATGACCCTCGTATCCAACCCGAACGCGTCATCATTGACCATGTCGAGGAACATACAGTGCGCATGGTGCTCGACCGCGGCTTCTGGGCCGGCATGACCCTCTACCCCGAAAGCAAATGCTCACCCGCACGTGCCATTGATATGATCGACCTCTACGGCTCCGATCGACTCTGGATGAACAGCGCCTGTGATTGGGGGCACAGTATCCCCATGAACGTCGTCTATACCGCCCTCGAAATGCGCCGCCGCGGATACTCCGCCGAGTCCATCGATACACTCATCTACCAAAATCCCAGAAAGTTCCTCTCCCAGTCCCCGAACTTCAATCTCCCCGCCTGATCCATACCCATGCAACTCCTCCACGGCCTCCACCTGGCCTACTGTACCAATATCCACCGGGGCGAATCCTGGAACGAAGTCCTCGGCAACCTCAATACCCACGTCCTCGCCGTCCGCCAGCAGGTCTGCCCCAATAACCCCTACGCCATCGGCCTCCGCCTCGGAGCCGCCGCAGCCGCCGAACTCGCCCAGCCCAGCCAGCTCAACGCCTTCCAAGACTGGCTCAAGGAACACAACACCTACGTCTTTACCATCAACGGATTCCCCCACGGAACCTTCCACGGAACCCGAGTCAAGGAACAGGTCTACGCACCCGACTGGACCCAGCCATCCCGCCTCGAATACACCAAGCAACTCTTCCAGATCCTCGCCACCATCCTGCCGGAATCCATCGAAGGCAGTGTCAGCACCGTTCCCTGCTCCTTCAAGGCCTTCATCCAATCGGATCACCAAATCGAAGCCATCACCCACCAACTCTGGGAATGTGTCGACTACCTCCACCAGCTCCAGCAGGAAACCGGACGCACCCTCCACCTCGACCTGGAACCCGAACCCCTCTGCCTCGTCGAAACCACCGATGAAGTCGTGCAACTCTTCGATCGCCTGCACGCCAAACGCCCCAACGACCACCGCCTGCTAACCCACCTCCGCGTCAATTACGACGCCTGCCACCTCGCCGTCGAATTCGAGAATGCCAACCAGGCACTCAAAACCCTGGAAAGCCATGGCATCCGCATCGGCAAACTCCACCTCAGCTCCGCCCTCAAGGTAAAACCAACCCCCGACGTCCTCCCCGAACTCCAAAGATTTACCGACCCCGTCTACCTCCACCAAACCATCGCCCGTAAACCCAACGGCTCCCTGACCCGCTACGCCGACCTGCCCCAAGCCCTGGCCCAGGCAGCCTCCACCACAGCCCAGGAAGAGGAATGGCGCATCCACTACCATATCCCCCTCCACGCCGCACCCAGCCAACTCTGGGATACCACCACCGACCACCTGCTCGAGGTGCTCGACTGGCTCAGTACCAACCCCTCCGCCTGCCAGCACCTCGAAATGGAAACCTATACCTGGGAAGTCCTCCCCGACGAACTCGCAACCCGCAACGTCGTCCAACAACTCACGGCCGAATACCAATGGACTCTCCAACAACTCGCCCGACGTAACCTCGCCCCCTAGCACCCCCATGCTCCTCCCCGCCAGCTCACGCCAAAATAGCCTGGCCACCTGGCTTGCTCTCGGACGCGTCTCCAACCTCCCCACTGTCTGGTCCAACTGCCTCGCCGGATGGATCCTCGGCGGTGGCGGCAACTCGCCCTGGCCCCTCCTCACCCTGCTGCTCGGAGCCTCCTCCCTCTACCTCGGAGGCATGTTCCTCAATGACGCCTTCGACGCCGAATACGACCGTCTCCACCGCCGTGAACGCCCCATCCCCGCAGGCCGCATCAGCCTCGATAGCGTCTGGCGATGGGGCTTCGCCTGGATCGGCCTCGGCACCGTCCTCCTCGTCCTCCTCGGTAATACCACCGGCGCCTTCGCCGCCATCCTCCTGTTCTTTATCCTCCTCTATAACGCCGTACATAAATTCGCCGCGTCCGCCCCACTCCTCATGGCCGCCTGCAGATCCTCGCTGATCCTCGCCGCCGCCAGCGCCGGCACCACCGGAGCCACCGGCCACGCCGTCTGGGCCGCCACCGCCATGGGACTCTACATCACCGGCCTCACCATGCTAGCCCGCCATGAAGCCATCAGAAGCCGCCCCCCCAGATGGCCCGCAATCCTCCTCGCCGCCCCCATCTGCCTCTCCCTCCTCGCCCACACCGGCAATTACCGCCTACCAGCCTATATCTATTCGCTCCTCGCCGGCCTCTGGCTCCTGCGCGCCCTCCAGCCAGCCCTCATGACCAAAGAAATTAACGTCCCCCGCTCCATCCATAGCCTCCTCGCCGGAATCGTTATCGTCGACTTCCTCGCAGTCGCCGTCATCATCACCCCCAGCCTCCAGCTCGTCTTTCTCGCCCTCTTCCTCCTCACCCTTACCCTGCACCGCCGTATCGCCGGCACCTGACCCGCTCACCCCGCAAACATCCCTGCCCCACTCACTGATCCTTGCCCGCTAACTTCAACCTCGGCCGCAACGGCCGTAAAGCCAACTCCTGCCGTAGCCACGCCGGCTTCTCACTCCTTAACACCGGCATTATCACACCACTCACGTCCACCGCAAATCGTAACCGATGCAGTGCCACCATAGGTTTCTGGATCGTCCACATATCGCATCAATCAGGCCGCCCCTCAGCAAAAGCATCAGAAATGCCAGCCACCTCAGTCCACCCGCCAGACCCCCAACCCCACCCCAACCTGTCTCAAACCAAGCCAATCCAGCCCCCTTCCCACACCCAATACACCGGTTTTCAGTTTGCCAGCCATACCCCACACCCTTACCTTCCCCACGTGCAAACTCGAATCGGGCACGCCTGGACGACAACTCTCTAGCGTTCGCTTCCCCAGCGAACGCCAGCGCCTCAGACCCCTCGTTTGAGGCTCTTTTTTTGGACCAGAAGACCGCACCGCCAGAAAATCCCGAGCAGGAACAAATTTGACTATGGCTGAAGATCGTAAATCCCTCGACGACCGGAACCGCATGAGTGACCTCGAGCGGCTCCGCCACTCCTGCGCCCACGTCATGGCCACCGCCATCTCCACTCTCTGGCCCGATGCCCAGTTCGCATACGGCCCCCCCGTCGAAAACGGATTCTACTACGACGTGGAACTCAGTCACCGCATCTCCCCGGAAGACTTCCCCGCCATCGAAGCCGAGATGAAAAAAATCATCAAAGCCAACCAGGTCTTCGAAAAAATCACGGTCGATCGCGACCAAGCCATCCGTGACGCCCAGTCCGGCCGCCTCGGCGCCATCTCCGAACGCAATACCCCCAGCAAATACAAACTCGACCTCCTCAACTCCATCCCCGACGGAGAACCCATCAGCTACTTCCAAAACGGAGACTTCATCGATCTCTGCGCCGGCCCCCACGTCATGCGAACCGGTAACATCGGGGCCTACCGCCTGATGTCCGTCGCCAGTGCCTACTACAAAGGCGACGAAAATAACCCCCAACTCCAACGCATCTACGGCACCGCATTCAAAAATAAAACCGAGCTCCAAGCCTACCTCGATATGCTCGAGGAAGCCAAACGACGCGACCACCGGAAAATCGGCACCGAAATGGGCCTCTTCGCCGTCGACCCCGACTACGTCGGCCCCGGCATGCCCCTCTGGCTCCCCAAAGGCACGGTCCTCGTCGAAGAACTCGAACAGCTCGCCAAAGAAACCGAGTTCGACGCCGGTTACCAACGCGTCCGTACACCGCACCTCGCCCGGGAACGCATGTACAAAACCTCCGGCCACCTCCCCTACTACGCCGAATCCATGTTCCCCCCCATGGTCCTCCTCGAAGAAGACCAGCGTAAACGCCACGAAGCTCTCTCCGCCCGTAAATTCGAAATCGTCGACAATATCCTCAGCCTCAAAGCCAAGGGTATGAGTGCCGATGACGACGAAATCAAAGCCCTCGAAAAGGAATCACTCGAGATCAACCTCGAACAGGACGGCCTTGGCCAACGCTACTTCCTCAAGGCCATGAACTGCCCCCACCACCATCGCATCTTCGCCGCCGAACCCCGCAGCTACCGTGACCTCCCCCTCCGCCTCGCCGAATACGGCTGCTGCTACCGCTATGAACAATCGGGCGAACTCTTCGGCCTCATGCGCGTCAGATCGCTCAACATGAACGACGCCCACATCTATTGCACCGCCGACCAGTTCGCCGACGAATTCCACGCAGTCAATGAGATGTACCTCAAGTACTTCAAGGTCTTCGGCCTCGATAAATACGTCATGCGCTTCAGCACCCATGACCCCGCCCGCCTCGGCCAGAAATTCGTCGACGAACCCGAACTCTGGATCCAGACGGAAAACATGGTCCGGGATGTCCTCAAAAACAGCGGCATCAATTTTATCGAAGTCCCCAATGAAGCCGCATTCTACGGACCAAAAATCGATGTCCAGGTCTGGAGCGCTATCGGCCGTGAATTCACTCTCGCTACCAATCAGGTCGACTTCGCCGTCCCCAAACGCTTCGGCCTCACCTACCGCGACCGCGATAATGTAGACAAGACCCCCCTCTGCATCCATCGCGCACCCCTCGGCACCCACGAACGCTTCATCGGCTTCCTCATTGAACACTACGCCGGCAACTTCCCCCTCTGGCTCGCCCCCGAACAAGTGCGCGTCCTCACCATCGGTGACGAAGAATCCCTCGTTGATTACGCCCACTCCATCGTCAAGGAACTCCGCGCCGCCAGGGTCCGCGTAGAAAGCGACTTCGGCACCGACAAGATTAACGGCAAAATCCAACGCGCCGAACAGGCCAAGGTCCATACCATGCTCGTCATCGGCGGACGTGAAAAAGACGCCGGTAACGTCGCCCTCCGCCTCCATGGCCAAGGTAATCGCGGCGTCAAACCCCGCAGTGAAGCCGTCGCCAATATCCTCCAAACCATCCGCGAACGAAGCGCCTAGTCAGCTACAGGGAAAATCCTTGAAGTCCTACACTCATCGTAGGAAGGATTGCTCTCAGAGCCATGACTCCCGACTCCGTACCGCCCCTCGCCGCTAGCAACCCCACCAAAAAAAAGCTGCTCTTGGTGGAGGATGACCGCGTCATCCAACGTGCCCTGCGTGACCTCCTCCACGACTCAGGTTACCAGGTCCTCCACGCCTACGATGGCTCAGAAGGCGTTGCCAAGGCCCGAAACGAGCACCCCGACCTCATCCTCCTCGACCTCGGACTCCCCGCTACCGACCCCTTCGCCGGCGGCGCCTTCGATGGCTTCGAAGTCATGCGCTGGCTCGGCCGCCTCACCACCGACGACAAACGCATCCCCGTCATTATCCTCACCGCCCGCCAGGATGCCCAAAGCCGACAAACCGCCATGAACCTCGGAGCCAGCGCCTACCTCACCAAACCCTTCAAACCCGACGAACTCATCAAGGCAATCCGCATCGTCCTCGACGACATCTAACCCCACTACCATGAACCGTATCCTCGTTCTCTTCGATTCCCACTCAGGCAACACAGCCAAAATGGCCGAACTCGTTGCCGAAGGCGCCAAACGTGTGGCCGAAACCGAAGTCCGCCTGCTCAGCGTCGAACAAGCCAAACCCGAGGATGTCCATTGGTGCGAGGGTATCGCCGTCGGCAGCCCCACCAATATGGGACTCCTCTCATGGAAAATGAAACGCTTCTGGGACGACCCCATGCTCGAGCACTGGATGAAGGTCGACGGCAAAATCGGCTGCGCCTTCAGCTCATCTGGAGGCTGGGGCGGCGGCACCGAAATGACCTGCCAGTCCATCCTTAATATCCTCATCAACTTCGGCTTCCTCGTGTTCGGAGTCACCGACTACGGAGGCAAACTCAGCACCCCCCACTATGGCGCCATCACCGCCCGTGAACCCCGCGACGAAGACTCGCGCGAAAATTGCCGCCTCCTCGGCCAACGGCTAACTGAATGGGTGTCCGTCTTCGTCCATGGCCGAAAACACGATCACCCTGGACTCAAGCTCGACCAACGCCGCGGCCCCACAGAGTAGCCTTACATCCAGCCAACCCACCGCGCCACTTGATCCAAGGCCTCCCCCACACCCGGGCGTAACAACCCCGCACGCTGCCAGTCCTTGACCCATGGCAGCTCCACCAGCCGTACCCCCGGCTCAAACTCACCCAGCAACGCTGCGTTGCTCGCCGCCGCACCATCCCTCTTCCCGCCCGACAACACCACCACCGCCCGCTCACGATACCACCGCGGCAATGCAGCCAGCACCGCCCTGACCTGATGCACCGCCCCCAGCCGATTCGCCGCCACCACCACCGGAACCGCGCGCAAGGCCGTCATCAGGTCCCGCGAATCAAACGCCTCCCCCATCGGACTTAACAAGCCACCCGCCCCTTCCACCAACACCCCCCGACCCGGCGCAACACAACTCCTGAT
>JBMTVN010000012.1:0-34270 GCA_049451415.1 Limisphaerales bacterium
TGGCGTTTTTGGGCCGGTGTTAATTTTTGGGGGCGGTGGGGGGTGCGAGGTTCTTGTTTGTGGTGAGCTATTGGCGTGAGCAGTTTGCGGGCGGGCCGATTTGGGAAGTGCTGATGATACGGAAGGGGGGGCTGGTATTTTACGGCGGGTTGATGGGGGCGGCGTTGGCACACGTGATTTACTGTTGGGTGAAGCGGCTGGGGGTGTGGAAGGTGGCGGATGTTTTAGCGCCGAGCGTTGCGATGGGGTATTTTTTGGGCCGGCTGGGATGTTTGATGAACGGGTGTTGTTACGGGAGGGTTTGCAGTATGCCGTGGGCGGTTCAGTTTCCTGAGGGGCACGAGACGCATCCGGAGTGGTTGCATCCGACGCAGTTGTATGAGGGATTTGCGGGTTTGCTGTTATATGGGGGGTTGGCGTGGTTGTATCGGCGCAAGGGATTTGAGGGGCAGGTTTTTGCGGTGTATTTGATGGGCAACGGTCTGGTGCGATTTTTGGTGGAGTTTTTCCGGGGTGATTATGGGGAGCGGATTTGGGGTGGTTGGGTGACGCCGGCGCAGCCGATTGCGATGGTATTGATGGCGGCAGGGGCGGGTTTGTATTGGTGGCAGGGAATTCGAGGGAGAGGCAGGCACGGCGATGAGCGAGGGTGAGCGGACGAGTCTGGTGGTGGAGGCAACCCGGCCGCGTGAGCGGCTGGACCGTTGGATGCACGAACATTTCCCGCATTTATCGCGCGGGGCGTTTCAGCGTTTGATTGTACAGGGGCATTTGCGTGTTGGGGGGAGGGTGGTGAAGCCGACGCATATGCCGCGGGCGGGGGAGGTGGTGACGATTGACTGGCCGCCGCCGGAGCCGCTGGGGGTGGAGGCGGAGGAGATTGCGCTGGAGGTGTTGTATGAAGACGAGCGGTTGCTGGTGGTGAACAAGCCGGCGGGGATGGCGGTGCATCCTTCGGCGGGTCATGATACGGGGACCTTGGTGCATGCGTTGTTGCATCATTGTCGGGGGTGTTTGAGTGGGATTGGCGGGGTGGAGCGGCCGGGCATTGTGCATCGGCTGGATTTGGATACGAGCGGGTGCTTGGTGGTGGCGAAGGATGACGCGACGCATCTGGCGTTATCGGGTCAGTTTGCGGGGAGGGAAGTGGAGAAAACCTACATGGCTTTGGTGGTGGGGCACCCGTTGCCTGAGGCTGGGGATATTCGTGTGGCGATTGGCCGGCATCCGACGCATCGGAAGCGGATGGCGGTGACGGAGGGGGGTGGAGGTCGTGAGGCGTGGACGGAGTATCGGACGGTGGAGCGGTTGCCTGAGGCGAGTTTAGTGGAGGTGCGTTTGCATACGGGGCGGACGCATCAGATCCGGGTGCATTTCAAGCACATCCGGTGTCCGTTGGTGGGGGATGAGGTATATGGGCCGCGTCAGAACCGCCGGTTGGAGCTGGAGGCGGGGGTGCGGGCTGGGCGGCAGATGTTACATGCGTGGAGGCTGGCCTTTTTGCATCCGGGGGATGGTCGGAGGATGGAGTTTGAGGCTCCGTGGCCGGGGGATTTCAGGGATATTCTGGAGAGGTTGAGGTAAAGAGAGGGGGATTGTCAGCGGGCGGGGCAGCTGCTAACTGTGTCGGCTTATATGGGACGTCAATGGTTACATGCGAAGCGAGCGGTAGCTTCTTTGAAGAAGGCTCAAGTGACGGGCAAGCTGGTGCGGGAGATTTCCGTGGCGGCGAAGACGGGGGGGGCGGATCCGGCCTTGAACGCCCGGTTGGCTGCGGCGATTGAGAAGGCGAGAAAGGAGAGTGTTTCGCGGGATGTGATTGAACGTGCGGTGGCGAAGGGGGCGGGTACGGGTGGGGACAAGATGGTGATGGACCATGTGGTTTTTGAGGGGTATGCGCCGCACAAGGTTCCGGTGATTGTGGAGGTGTATACGGACAACCCGAACCGGACGGCGCCGGAGGTGCGGGTCTTATTTCGGGATGGGCAGTTGGGGACGACCGGGAGCAACAAGTTCTTGTTTGACCACGTGGGTTTGGTGGAGGCGCATATTGCGGACGTGGCGGTGGATGCGGAGGAGGCGGCGATTGAGGCGGGTGCGGATGAGGTGGTGGGTTTGACGTCGGAGGAGAACGACGACATTCCTGAGGGGACGAAGGGGGCGCGGTTTATTACCGACCGGTCGGCGGTGCATCCGGTTTCACAATGGCTGAGTGGTCACGGGTGGACGGTTGTGACGAGTGAACTGGGTTATGTAGCGAAGAATTTTCCGGAATTGAGCGAGGAGCAGCGGGCGGAGGTGGGGGAATTTTTGCAGGCGCTGGACGACCACGACGATGTGCACCGGGTTTGGGCCGCCTTGAAGTAGGTTTAGGATTGGGGTGGGTTCAGGTTTGGGAGGCAGTGAGGCTGGCTGGGGTGTGTTCGGGGTAGAACTTGCGGAGCAGCCAATTGCCGATGAGGCAGGCGGCATCGGTTTCGGGGATTTCGTCGGTATTGATGGTGAGGTGATAGAGGAGGGGATCGTTGGGATCGGCGCCGTAATATTTCTTGAGGTAGCGCTGGCGTCCGGTGTCGGTTTTCCGGATGAAGGAGGCGGCGGCGTTCCGGCTGATTTTGTGGAGTTGCATGATGCGTTCGGCGCGCTGGTGGAGGCTGCCGACGAGGCGGACGTGGACGACATTTTTGAGGTGTTGAGTGATGACGTTGGCGCCGCGGCCGACGAGGATGGCGTGTCCGAGTTCGGCGAGTTGGAGGATAGTTTCTGTGGTGCGGCGGATGAGTTTCCAGGAGGCGGGGTGGAGGCCGAGGAGTTCTTCCATGGCATCGGAGATACTGGAGACTTTGTCTTCGGGCATGAACTGGGCGATACGGGAGGGGAGTTTGCTGTCTTCGAGGACTTTATTGACGAGGTTTTTATCGAAGACAGTCCAGCCGTGGGGGGCTGGGGCGTATTGGGTGAGCCAGGCGGCGAGGTGTTCCGCGGTGGTGATTCCCCCTGCCCCGGTTTGGCGGGACAGGGTGATGGAGGGTGCGATTTGGAGGTTGGGGTGGAGGGAGGCTTTTGGGCGTTGCAGGTGGCAATCGATGTAGCTTTGGCACCTTTCGAGGAATAGCGTATCGCTCATAGTTCGTGAGGTGGGTTCACGAACAACTTAATCCTCCTGGGCTGATCCCGCAAATGGTCAACTGAGTTCGTATTTTCCCGGGATAGCGACGGGCGGGGTGGGGAAGTTGCCGAAGGTATAGGATTGGGGGCCGAGTTTGAGGGTGGAATTCCAGATTTGGTCCCAGGTTATGGTTTTGCCGCTGTAGGCGGACTCGCGGCCCATGATGCCGGTGAGGGTGGATTCGGCGATACTGCGGGCTTCATTGATGGGGTTGCCCTGGCGGATGCTATTGATGAGGTCGACGTGTTCCTGTTCGTAGGGGTTGGGGTTGGGGTCGCGGAAGCGCCAGGGTCGGCCTTCGGTTGGCTGGATCCAATTGCTGCAGTTACTGGTGCCTTTGGTGCCGAGGACGGCTTCTTCGACTTTGTTGTCGCAGTTATTGATTTGGCGGCATTGGCTGAACATGCGGACGCCGTTGGGGTATTCGAATTCGACGGCGAAGTGGTCGTAGATATGGCCATTGACGGCGGCGGTACGGGCTTGGCGCCCGCCGAGGCCGGTGGCGCGGACGGGGTGGGCCTGGAGGACCCAGTTGATGATATCGAGGTTATGGACGTGTTGTTCGACGATGTGATCACCGCCGAGCCAGGTGAAGTAGTTCCAGTTGCGGAGCTGCCATTCGATATCGGACCAGCCGGGTTTACGGTCGATGACCCAGATTTCGCCACCGTTCCAGTAGGCGCGGGCTTCGACGATATCGCCGATGGCGCCGTCCTGGAGGCGTTTGATGGTTTCGAGGTAACTGGCTTGGTGTCGGCGCTGGGTACCGGCGGCGATGCCGAGGCCTTTTTGTTTGGCGAGTTCACCGGCTTCGATGACGAGGCGTGCGCCTTGGGGGTCGACGGCGGCGGGTTTTTCGATGAAGACGTGTTTGCCTGCCTTGATGGAGGCCATGAGTTGGGCGGGGCGGAAGTGGGGCGGGGTGGCGAGGATGACGTAATTGACGTCGGCGAGGGCGAGGAGTTGGTCGGCGGCATCCCAGCCGGTGAAGCAGTGGTCTTCGCGTATGATGATGGGGTCGGCGAGGTTTTTGAGGTTTTCGCGGCAGGAGGCGAGGCGGTCGGGGAAGAGGTCGGCGAGGGCGACGACCTCGACATTTTTGCGAGTGGCTGAGGCTCCGGATTTGACGTCCTCGGTGTGGTAACCGCTGGAGGGGTAGATGACGTTGGTGGCGGCTCCGAGGATATTGAGGACGGCGCCGGTTCCGCGGCCGCCGCAACCGATGACGCCGACGCGGATGGGGTCATCGGCGGCGGCGTGTGAGGTGATGATGAAGGGGAGTTGTGAGGCGGCGCTAGCGGCGGCGAGCGTGAGGGTTGAGTTTTTGAGGAAGCGGCGGCGTGAGGATGGGGCAGGGAGGTTGGAGGGGATTTGCATGGAGTAGAAGATACCAATGGGGTAAGGGGAAGGCGATATGGAAGTACTGGTATGCCTTGCAGGGGCGAGGAGGTGCGGGGTAGGTTGCGGGCTAACACATTGTTGAAGGTGTTGGCTTATGGGACTGCTGCGATTTTCAGGATGGGTATTTGGGGTGTCATTGTTGGTTTGGCTAGGTGCGGGCTGCCAGCGGCCGGTGGATGATTCTGCGGGGGTATTGGAGGCGTTGGAGCGGGGGCGGGATTTTCGCGAGAGGCATTTGTATAGCCGGGCGGAGGAGGTGTTTATGGAGTTATTGCGGCGGCATCCGGATTCTGCTGCGGCGCACCAGGAGCTGGGGTATTTGTATTTTGAGAATTTGGGGGATTACGTGAGTGCCTTGTATCATCTGCAGCGGTTTGGGGGTATGGATGATCCTTCCCGCACGAACGACATTCGTGGGGACGTGTTGGAGCAGGTTCAACTGATCTGCAAGCAGGAGATTGCGAAGGAGATTGCGTTGGGGGGCTTGGGTTGGGGGGATGAGATTCAGGAGTTGGAGAAGCTGACGTCGGCGAACAAGGATTTGCGGGAGAAGCTTGAGCGAGTGAGTGAGGAACTGGAGGTGGAGAGGGCGAAGATGAAGGAGCTGGCGGTGGCGGCGAGCATGGCGCAGCGGGGTGGTGGGGAGGAGGATCGGTCGTCTGGGATTCCCGAGGGCGGGGCGAGGTTGCAGGGGGGTGCAGTGGTTCAGCAGGCTGGCGGGGGTGAGCCTGCGTTGGGGGTGGGCGCAGCGGGAGCGGGAGAGCGGCAGGTGGTTCCGCAGCCGGGTTCGGGTGCGAGGGAGCAGGCGAGGGTTGAGCCTGCGAGGTCGGTGTCCTGGCAGTATTATGAGGTGAAGAGGGGCGACACATTTTACACTTTGGCGAGGCGTTCGGGGATGACGGTGGTGCAGCTGCAGCAGTTGAACCCTGGCGTGAGGCCTGACAATTTGCAGATTGGGCAGAGGCTGAAGATTCCGCGACGTTGATGGGCCGTTTTATTTTTCTGGGGGTGACCCTGTTTTGGCTGGTGATGAACCTGCTGTTATGGCGGCGGGAGTATGGGGGAATTGATGGGGGTGGGACGCCGGTTTCGGTGGAGGTGGTGGTGGAGAAGCTTCTGACTTCGCCTGACCCGTCGACATTGGAATTGAAGTATCAGGGTAAGACGGCGGGCTTCTTGCATTGGTATCCTGATCCGGGGGAGGAGCCGCAGTCGGTTTATTCTGAGGAATATGTTCCGCAGGGGATGGTGGTGGGGGGGCGGAGTCTGGAGGTGAGGTTGGAGGGGAATTTGACTCCGCCTTCGGGTGGGGCTGGGCTGCGGTTGGATGTGGTATTGCGCTTAGGTGTGGGCAGGGAGTGGGAGAGTGTGAGTATTCAGGGGGGCAACCGGCAGTTGCATTTGAAGATTGAGGCGGACCGGGCGTTGGGGGAAGTGGCGTGGAATGTGAAGACGCCGGGAGTGACGTTGGAGGACCGGGTTTTATTTTCTGAGGATCGGAAGCCGGCTGAGGTTTTGGGGATGCTGGGCGGGGTGGCTGAGCCCTTTTTATCCTTGGTGCCGCTGGATTCCCTTGAGGGTGGCGGGATGGAGTGGTCGGCTGAGCTGGGGTGGATGCCGTTTGGGAATTCGCGAATCCGGGTTTATCGGCTGAGGGGGAGGTGGCAGGGGGGGTATGAGGTGGAGATGCTGGTGAATCGTGCCGGGGAGATCTTGCGGGCGGAGTTACCCGGGGGGGTGAAACTTTTCAACGAAGGGTTGGCTGGGTTTTAGCGGGCTTTATTTCAGGAGGTCACTCAGGCCCCAGAAGGAGTCTTCATCCTCGGTGGAGGGGTGGGTTTCGCCGGGTTCGGGGGCAGTTTCGTGGAGGGGGAGTCCTGTGATGCCGCGGAGGTAGGCGAGGATGAGTTCGGGGAGGTCGTCGCTGTAGCCGCCCTCGAGGAGGCTCAGCATGGGGATATTGAGGTTGGCGAGGGTGTGTCCGAGCCAGTGGAAGTCCTCGGCTTCGAGGCGTTGTTGGCAGAGGGGGTCACGGGCGTAGGCGTCGAAGCCTGCGGAGACGGCGATGAGGCCGGGGTTAAAGTTCTTGAGGTCCTGCAGGGCTTCGAGGGCGACGTCGCGGTAGTCATGGGCGGGGAGGCCTGGGGGGATGGGGTAATTGAAGCAATTATCGCCGCGGTGGCGGCGGCCGGTGCCGGGGTATCCGGGGAATTGGTGAATGGAGAAGAAGGCGACACCTGGGCGGCCGACGAGGATGGCTTCAGTTCCATTGCCGTGGTGGACATCGAAGTCGAAGACAGCGACGCGTTCGATGCCTGCGGCGCGGGCGGCGAGGGCCGTGATGGCGATGGTGCTGAGGTAGCAGAAGCCCATGGCGTCCTCGCGGACGGCGTGATGGCCTGGGGGGCGGAGGAGGGAGAAACTGTGTTTGTGGCGGAGGGCGCAGCGGAGGGCGCGGAGGGCGCCGCCGCCGCTGCGGCGGGCGTGCTGGGCTATTTGGGGGGGGGGGGGGGTATCGAGGTCGAAGTCGACTTGTTTTTCGAGTCGTTTGAGGTGTGCTGGGCTATGGGCTCGGAGGAGGACCTTGTCATCGACGGGCTGGGGTTTGAGCCATTCGACATGGAGGTCGTGCTGGCGGCGGAGTTTCAGGATCGTTTTACGGATACGCTCGGGGCGTTCCGGGTGGCCTGGTGCGTGGTACTGGGTGCAGGCGGGGTCGGTTATGATGTTAATGGAGGGCGTCTTGGACATTAGATTCGGAGCATGTTTTTAAGCGGGAGTGAGATGAGAGGCAAACTGAATTCACCGCTTGCCAGAAGGGGAGAGCTGTGGAAGTTTCCGCGGCTTATGGGACACGTGAAACTGCATATACCGGGGCCGGTGGACGTCAGCGAGAAGACGTATCGGGCGTTTTGCCAACCGATGATTGGCCATCGCAGCCAGGGTTTTCAGGATTTGTATTCGCGGGTTCAGCCGCGGTTGCGTGAGTTGTTTTACACTCAGCAGCAGGTATTCATCAGCACTTCCTCTGCGTGGGGGGTGATGGAGGGGGCCTTGAGGAATCTGGTTCAGAAGAAGGTTTTGTGCTGCATGAACGGGGCCTTTTCGGACAAGTGGCTGGATGTGGCGCAGCGTTGCGGGAAGCCGGCTGAGGCGTTGCAGGTGCCCTGGGGTTCGGCGATTCGCGGGGAGATGGTTGAGGAGCGTTTGAAGAGCGGGGAATTTGACGCGCTGACGTTTATTCACAACGAGACCTCGACGGGGACGATGAGTCCGATTGAGGAGTTGGCGGAGGTGAAGAAGCGGTTTCCGGAGGTGATGTTCATTGTGGATTCCGTGAGTTCATTTTCGGTGGTGAAGCTGGAGTTTGACCGGTTGGGGCTGGACGTATTGCTGACGGGGTCGCAGAAGGCATTGGCGATGCCGCCGGGGATGGCGTTATTTACCTGTTCCACGGCGGCCATGGAGCGGGCGTCCAAGGCGTCGGACCGGGGTTATTACTTTGACCTGCTGGAGTTCCAGAAGAACGGGGAGAAGAACATGACGCCGAGCACGCCGAGCATTGCTCACGTGTATGCTTTGGAGTCGAAGCTGGATGATATATTCACCGAGGGGGTGGAGAACCGGTATGCGCGGCACGCACGGCTGAACCAGAAGACGCGGGATTGGGCGGCGGGGCATGGGTTTACCTTGTTTCCTGAAGCGGGGGCGGAGTCGGCGAGCTTGTGCTGCATTAACAACGGGGCGAAGCCTGGTGGTCGTGAGGTGGATGTGGCGAAGCTGCAGAAGCTGGTGAAGGAGCAGGGAATCTTGATCGACGGCGGTTACGGGAAGATCAAGGGAAAGACCTTTCGGTTATCGAACATGGGGGATGAGACCGACGAGACCATGCAGGCGTTGTATACGGCCTTGGACAAGGCCTTGAGCCAGCTGGGCTAGGGGAAGGCAATTTGAGAGGCGGTCTCCGTTTTGCGGGGGCCGCCTTTTTGTTTTTGGGACAGCCCTGTGGTTTTTGTTTAAGGGGTGATTGCGAGCCGGTCCTCGTGTTTTTCGGGGACCATGAGGATGCCCTGTTCCTTGTATGGGCGGAGCATGAAGTGCGTGGCGGTGGAGACGACCCCCGGGATGGTGGAGAGTTTTTCTGCGACGAAGCGGGCGACTTGGCGGAGGTCCTCGCCCTCGACGACGACGAGGAGGTCGTAGGCGCCGGACATGAGGTAGCAGGAGACGACCTCGGCGTGTTTGGCGATGCGTTCCGCAAGGCGATCGAAGCCGCCGCCTCGTTCGGGAGTGATTTTTACCTCGATGACGGCGCGGACGAGATCGACTCCGATTTTCTCTTCATTGACGACGGCCCGGTAGCCGAGGATGAAGCCATCGGCCTGGAGTTGTTTGATGCGGTTGAGGACCTCATCGGTGGTGAGGTTGAGCATTTTGGCGAGCTGCTCGGGTTTGAGCGTGGCGTCTTCGTGCAGCAGCTTTAGTAGTGGCTCCATGGGCGGGACTGTATCGGGGCGGGGCGGGGTGTGCAAGAGGGTCAGAAGGGGGTGGGCGGGGTTTTGGTGGCTCGGGTGGGGTATTCAGGTTTGGTAACGGGTTTGGGAGGCGCGCTGGGCGAGGGAGGCGGCAAGGCTGGAGGCGGTGTGTGCGGGGATATTCCGGAGCATGGGTGCATGGCCGGCGTAGGACTGTCCGGCGGTGTCGATCCGGAGCGTATAGACGTCGTGATGTCGGTCCCAGGGATTTTGGTGGAGCGTGACGACCTGGAGATTACGGACCGGAACGCTGTGGGTGATCCGGTTGAGCCAGCCGCGTCGGGTATGGAAGGCGGATTGAGTATCGGCGAAGCCGAGGTGTTGGTAGGCGCGCCGGTTGATCCACCGGGTGATAGGGATGAGAGTGAGCAGCCAGAAGGCATGCAGTGGGGGGATGGTGCTGATGAACTGGAGGGGACCTGCGGCGAGGATGATTGTGAGGGAGAGGATAGCGAGGGTGGATTTCTTGTTGGCCCGGCTTACGGCGCACGGGGCGACTTGAGTCCAGTGCCTGGGGAGGGGGTGCAGGTCATTGGATAATTCGGGGAGGAGGAGGGGCAGGTTGGATTTTCTGGCGAGGGGGACGAGGACATCGCGTCCGCCTTTTTGTTCTTCCTGGTTATTGGAGCGTTGTGTGGCGGTATCGGCCCGGATCCTGGCGAGTTTAAGGACACGGCGGACGAGGGGTTCTTCGACGACGAGCAGCTGGATACGGTGGCGGGGGAGGTTGCTGGTGCGGCGGGTGAGGAGGCCGTAGGTGCGGAACAGGTCATTGCCGCGGCGTTTGAGGGTGAAGTTATGGAAGAGGATGATGGAGCCGGCGATGGAGAATGCGACGCTGGCGAGGGTGAGGATGGCGGCGAGGAGGAGGATAGGCTTCCATTGGAGCTGGTGGTTGTGGCTGAGCCATTCTTCGGCTTGGGGGCCGAGGCGGGATAACCAATCCTGGATGGTGGATTGGGGTATGAGGTCATCGGCGAATCCGGCGGCGGCACCGATGAGAACGAGGAGTGAGGCGGCGCGGTTGGAGGTGAGGCCTTCGAGGATGAGTTCCCGCCAGCCGAGCTGGACGAGCGTGTTATCGGGGGTTTCCGTTGCTGGGCTTGGGGATTCCTGGTGCGTGGGGTGGGAGAAGATAGCGTGGCGTAAGTTGGCGGCGGTTTCCCGGGAGAGGACTGAGAGTTCGGCTTCGACGCCTTTTCCGCCGGCGGTTTCCACCTGGACATCCACGACGCGGAGCATGCGGTGGAGGAGGCCGGCTTCGAGGCGCAGGTCCTGGACGCGGTGGAGGGGGATATTGCGTTCCTGTCGGGAGAGGAGTCCTTGTCGGGTGACCAGTTCACCGTTTTGGATGCGGTAGGAGAAGGTGAAGTAGCGGATGAAGCTATTGAGCAGGCTGAGTCCGAGGATAGAGAGGAGGAAGGGGGCGATGCTGGCATTGCCGGTGGCGATGACAAAGATGGCGGGGATGAGGAAGCCGCGGAGGACGCGAATGGTGGAGATGAGGAGAGTGAGGGGGTGGAGCCGTTGTTCCGCGGAGGGGGTTGGGGGTGGCGGAGGGGGTTGGAGTGATGGGGGGAGGGCGGGGTCAGACTCCATCATCGCCTCCTTGTATGACGAGTGTATCACGAAGGGCGGCAGCGGTGGCATGGTGCAGGCCGGGGAGGGTGATGGCGGCTTCCTGAGTGCCGGCGGTGTAGAGTGTGAGTGATGCGAGGTTGAGGCTGCGTTCGAGGGGGCCGCGTTCGAGGTCGACGTGTTGGAGTCGTGAGAGGGGCAGGAGTTGGATGACTTGGAACCAGACGCCTTTGCGGATTTCGAGGACCGTGTCATTGAGGCGGTAGCCCCAGGCGGCGTGGGCCCGGCGGGGGTAGTAGGCGATCCAGAAGCAGGCGAAGAGCAGGAGTGCGGTCCAGAGGCAGAGGGAGGGGATGAGCTGGTGCCAGAGGAATCCGCCGAGGCCGATGGCGGCGGCGAGGAGGAGGGTGAGGAGGACGAGCCAGTTGATGGTGCTGGAGAGTCTCCAGAGCCAGATGACATTGGGGTCGAGGGCGTGGTAATGGTCCAGAGGGGGGATGGGGAAGGGGGTGGCGGTTTGCCGGGGTGGATGTTCGATGGGGTGTTCGGACATTGTGTGGATCATGGCTGGTTGCCGGTGGAAGGACAGTGCGGAATTTTGCGTTTGCGGTTTATGGGGTGTGGAGCCGGCTTGAAGGGGAGGGGGTGTCGGGGTAGAAGAGTGGGCTTTAGTGAAGACGATTTACTTTGATGCGAATGCGACCACCGCTCTGGATTCCGGGGTGTATGGGGTGATGCAGCCTTTTTTTGATCGGTTGTATTGGAATCCGTCGAGCGTTCATCGGTTGGGGCGGGAGGTGCGGGCGTTGTTGGATGACGCGCGGGAGAGGGCGGCGGTTGTGTTGGGCTGCAAGCCATCGGAATTGATTTTCACGAGTGGCGGGAGTGAGTCGAACAATTTGGCGTTGCAGGGGGTATTGCGATTAAGGAGGGGGGAGGGGCGGCATGTCTTGGTTTCACCGACGGAGCATCCTGCGGTGTTGGGGACCTTGGAATTTTTGGCGCGGCATGATGGGGTTGAAGTGACGAGGTTGCCGGTGGACCGGTGGGGGCGGGTGGATCCGGCGGATGTGGAGCGGGGGATACGAGAGGATACCGTTCTGGTATCCGTGATGTCGGCGAACAACGAGACGGGGGCGAGGCAGCCGGTGGCTGAGGTTGGCGGGATCTGCAGGGAGCGTGGGGTTTTCTTTCACACCGATGCGGTGCAGAGCTTTGGGAAGGAGGAGGTGGGCAAGGTGGGGGATTTTGTGGCGGATTTGGTGACGGTATGCGGGCACAAGTTTCATGGACCGAAGGGTGTGGGTGCTTTGTATGCGAGGTCACCGTTGATTTTGCCGGCGTTGATTCAGGGCGGGCCGCAGGAGAACGAGCGTCGGGCCGGGACGGAGAACGTTGCTGGCATTATGGGTTTTGTAGCGGCTTTGGAGCGTTTCGTGCGTGAGCCGGTGTTTCCTCGGGAGCGGTTGGCTGCATTGACGAGGCGGTTAGAGCAGGGGGTGCTGGGGGGTGTGGAGGGGGTATGTGGCGTGAGTCCGGCGGATCGTTTGGTGAACACCGTAGGTTTTGTGGTGAATGGATGTGACAGCATGGCTTTATTGGCGGCGCTGGATTTGGCGGGTGTGTGCGCCTCGAGCGGGTCGGCGTGTTCGGCTGGGTCAGTGGAGCCATCGCACGTCCTGCTGGCGCAGGGGTATACGCGGGAAGAGGCGAGTTCTTTTGTGCGGTTTTCGTTGGATCGGGATTCGAACCCGGAGGAGGTGGAGTTCGTGGCTGGTGTATTTCCGGGTTTGGTCAGGCGAATCCGTGGGGCGGGATAGGGTCCTCCTCCGGCTGTTGGGGGGGTGTTCTGGGAGCAGGAGGCTCGGTTCGGGGCGATTGTTCCCAGAGTCGGCGACTGGGGCCTAGGACGATCGGGAGTGCGAGGAGGGTGTAGGCAGCCGCGCTGAGGGCGAGAGTAGTGCGCATTGTGATGAGGTCGGCGAGGTAGGTGATACCGAGGCTGGCGAAGGGCATGATCCCGAAGAAGCTGAGTCCGGCGATGGCGGAGACTCGGCCGCGCATTTGGGAGGGGGCGCGTTCCTGGATAATCGTATGGGCGAGGCCGACGATACTCGAGACGCAGAGGGCTAACAGGATCAGGGATGGGGCGGCCCAGGCGAAAGAGGGGGCGAGGCTGAGTCCGGCGAGTCCGGCTCCGACGCCGAGGACCATGGTGAGGAAGACGGCGCAGCGGTGGTGGGAGGGTATGGCGAGGAGGCCTAGTGCCCCGGTGAGTGATCCGAAGGCGGTGAGGCCCATGAGCCATCCCATGTGGGTGGGGTCGAGCTGGAGGAGGTGTCGGGCGTAGAGGGGCATCATGACGACGAGCACGGGGAACACGAAGAGGGTGGACAGGGTCATGAGGCCGAGCATGGAGACCGTGGGGTGATCTGAGCGGACGTAGCGCAGGCCTGCTGCGATGCCTTCCTGATTCTGGGCGGGGTGGCTAGGTTTTTGTTTTGGAGGAGAGCGGAAGGAGAGGAGGGCCGCGATGAGGGCGAGGAAGGAGAGGGCGTTGAGGTAGAAGGCAGTGGCTTCGCCCCAGCGGGCGACGACGTAGCCGGCGATGGCGGGGCCGAGGAGGCGGGTTCCATGGAAGACGGAACGATCGATGGCGATGGCGGTGCTGATTTGGTGGGGGTGGACCAATTCAGGGACGAGGGCATTGACGGCGGGCATTTCGAAGGCGAAGACGATGCCGAGGAGGGTTGCGATGGTGATGATATGCCAGATTTGGATTTGTTGGGTATGGACGAGCCAGCCGATGGAGAGAGCTGAGGCGATTTGGAGGATTTGGGCGAGGATGAGGATATGGCGCTTGTTGAGTTTATCGGCGAGGACGCCGCCTTTGAGGGCGAGGATGAGCATGGGGAGGCCGGTGGCGAAGTTGACGAGGCCGAGCATGACGGCGCTGGAAGTGAGCGTGGTCATGACCCAGCCTTGGGCCATGACCTGCATCCAGGAGCCGGTCATGGAGACGGCTTCACCGGCCATGTAGCGGGCGAAGGGGCCGTGTTGGAAGCAGCTGAGGAGCTGTTGGCGGATGGATGGGCCCTTGGGCATGGCGGGCTGGTTCAGTTTGTGTGTTTGAACCAGATGGGGAGGTGGCCGTGGGCGTCGATCTGGATTTGCAGGCTGGCCCTGGATTGGGAGTCGAGTTTTGTCGGGGTCCAGTCTTTGGAGCCGACGCGCACTTGGGCGGCTTGGGTGATTCCGCTGTAGTAGAGGGGGATACGTATCGTGGGTTGGATGGGATGAGGGAGGGGGTTATAGACCATGGCCATGGCAGGGGTATCGAGGTGTGGGTTCACGTGGAGCCATCCGTCCCAATCGCGGCCGTCGGCGCGGCGCAGGGGGATGAGGTCACTGTCGAGGATGGCGCGGTTTTTTTTATAGAACTGAACCCAGCGGGTGACCATGGCGCGGGTAGTGTCCGTATCATAGAGGCGTGGGCCACGGAAGCAGGCCTGGACACCGGCACCGAGGAGGTTGGCGAGGCGGCGTTCGTAGTGGTCGAGGTGTTCTGCCAGGGGTTCGATGGTGGCGGCTGCGCCGCCGCCGTGGTATTCGGTCAACGGGACGAACATCCATCCCATGGAGGGGGTTTTGAAGCGGGTGCCATCGAGGATATTCTGGCGTTCGATGATTTCCTGTTGGGATCGGGGGAGGGACCAGTTGGTTTCGCGGTAGCCCATGCCGGTTTTACTGGAGCCATGGGTGAAGTACCAGTCGGGGACATTGAGGTAGATGCCCTGGCTTCGGCACCATTGGTAGAAGGAGGAGATAGTCTGCCATTGTTTCCAGCGTGAGTCGGGATATCCGGAGTGGCCCGGGTGGTTGGTGGAGGCGCAGGCGTCGCCGGGGTAGGAGCCGTCATGTTCGAGGACATCGCAGCCGGTGGACTCGAAGAACTTATAGAGTTTACGGAAATAATCCTGCCCCCAGGAGCTTTCGAGGCAGGGGCTGTTGCCGAAGGTGGCAAAGCCGCCGGGTTGGCCGGTTTCGGGGTTAACGACGTCGTTTTCGGGGTTGATGGACCGGCTGGCGAGGAGGGAGTAGCCGCCGAAGGCGATGTTGTGTTCATGGGCGTAGTCAGCGAGCTGGCGGATTTGGGCGAGGTAATCCGGGTCTTCATTCTCCATATTGAAGCCGCTGCCGAAGGTGAGGATGACGAGTTCGAAGCCGACGTCAGCGGCTTGGTCGATGGCGAAGCGGACGTCATCGGGTTGTGCGCTGCGGACATGGAAGATGAGGGGGTTTTCGGTGGTCCAGGGCGTGATGGTGCGGTACATGCGGGCGAGGGCGAGGGATTTGCGGGTTTCGTCGCTACTGTCGTGGAGGAGGATCCAGGTGCGGAGGGAGTTGAAGGAGGTTTGGTTTTCGATGGTAAGATTGGGGCCGAGGGGTGGTGCGCATTCGAGGAGGCAGGGGGTTTGGAGGCGGTAATTGACTTGGGAGGTGTAGGAGGGATCCGGTAGCCATTGGATGGTTTGGCGTTGGGCTGAGCTGCCGGTCATGGAGCAGGTGGTGAAGTCGGTTTCCACGTGGATGCTTGGGAGTTTGGGGTAGAGCATGTCCTCGACTTCACTGGAGGCTTCTACGCAGGCGAGGATTTCGCTTTTGAAGGTATTGATTGTGATGGGTTGGCCGGATTGGTTGTGGAGGGTGAACCATTTGGAGATCAGGGGCAGGTGGTCATAGATGGCGTGGTGGATTTCGACTGAGACTCCCTGGATGTCTGTTGCGTGTGGGGGTGCCTGGAAGACGAGGGTGAGTTCCAGGCCCGGGGGTGGCCAGGCTGTGGTTTGGGAGATCCATTGGGTGCGGGGTTTCCACTGGAGTCTGGGCTGGATGGCATTTGTGCGGAAGCCGACGAATTGGAAGGCGTTGGTATTGGCGGTGAGAGTGGGCAGCCATTCCGGCAGGAGATAATTATGGGCGGGTTGTCCGGTGAGGCCCCCGACGGGGTAGGTTTGTCCGTTGAGAGTGATTTCAGCCTCGGGGCGGATTGAGCGGAGGAGGCTTTCGCCGGTGGCCAATTGATCGATGGCGATGGTGGCGGCGTTGGGTTTGAGGAGGAAGTTGCGCTGGATGAGGCCGTTATTGAGGGAGAGTGTATTGGGGGAGGTGCCTTGGAAGAGGCCGGATTTCCGGGTGGGAGTGGAGATGAGCCAATCGGTTTCAGCGGGTTTGGGGGCTGGCTGGAGTTGGCTGGGATTTTTCAGGAGTTGTGCGTTGAGGAGGGTGGGCAAGAGGAGCAGGGGGAGGAAGAGTTGGCGGAGGTGTTGTGGCATGGCGCTAGTCAAGCGTAGTTCCAGGTGGGGCACAAGGTTGGTGGTGGTCGGGGTTGGTTTGGGCTTGGAACTTGGGGCTTGGGGCTCCATGGTGCGGGGTCAAATTAGCGAGAGGACGATGATGCATTTGTTCAGGAGATTTCAATCGGTGGTTCTGGCGGGAGGTGTGGTCTTGCTGGGGCTGGTGGGATGTTCGAAGGAGAAGCAGGCTGACGGCTACAGGGAGAAAGCGCGGGAGTATTTTGCGGCGGGGGATTATGAGCGGGCCCGGTTGGAGTATTTAAACCTCGGGAGGCTGGTGGGGGAGGATCCGGAGATTGTGAGTCGGCTGGGGATGATATTGCAGGATCAGGGTGCGACTTTTCAGGCTGCGCCGATTTTGCTGAAGGCGGCGCAATTAGATCCTGATAATGCGGAGCTGAAGGGGCGTGTGGCGCAGATTTATTTGGCTGGGAGTGATTTCTCCAACAGCGTGGTTCAGGCGTGGTCGGCGCTGGATTTGGATCCGGGCGAGGAGCATGCGGTATTGTTGTTGGCTGAGGCGCCGGTTCGGGGCGAGGTGGAGTTGCGCGAGCGTCGCTCTCGCTTGAAGACTTATGCGGCGAAGGCGTCGGGTGCGGCGATTCATCCTGTGGCGGAGGCCTTATTGGCGCAGCGTGCGGGTGAGATGGATGTGGCGCAGGCTGCGGTAAGCCGGGCGCTGGAGTTGGATGCCCAGTCTGCGCCTGCGCACTTCTTGCAGGCGGGCTTTTACGAATCGAAATCCAATTTGGTGGAGGCGGAGCGGGAATTGAAGCGGGCGGCTGAATTATCGCCAATGCGGTCGATACGGCGGGTTCGGTATGCCGAGTTCAAGCTGAGGCATGGGCAGTTGGAGGAGGGCAAGAGGTTGTTGGCTGAGCTGGGGGAGAAGGTGCCGGATTATCTGCCCGTGTTGCTGGCGCAGGCGCGGGTTGCCGTGGGCGAGCAGAAGCTGGATGAGGCTTTGGGGTATTGCAACCGGCTCTTGGAGCGTTATCCGCTGCATTTGGATGCTGCGTTATTACGGAGTCAGATTCGGTTACAGAAGGGGGAGGCTGCCAAGGCGGTGGAGGAATTGGCGCGGTTGGGTGAGTTATTTGGACGCGTGCCGAGCTATGGGTATCAGCTGGCACAGGCCCAGTTGGCGAATCGTGAACCCAATGGTGCGATTGCGACCCTGGAGAAGCTGACAACGGATTATCCGGGCTATACCGAGGCGGTGATGTTACTGGCCCGGCTGAACCTGCAGCAGAACCGGGCAGACCAGGCGATTGCGGCCTTGGACAGGTCGATTACGGTTCAGACGAACAACTGGGATTTGAGGCTAATGCAGGCGGATGCGTATGCTTCGAGGAGGCAGTATGATCGTGCGCTGGGAATCTTCCGGGAGTTTGCGACAGCCAATCCACAGGATGCCCGGGGGCCATTTTTGCAGGGCATGACCTATCGAATTCAGGGTAAGTCATTGGAGGCGAGGGCGTTGATGGAATCGGCGTTGCAGGTGGATCCGCAGTTTCGGGCGGCCACGGCGCAGTTAGTTGAACTGGATGTGGAGGCGGGCAATCTGGGTGTTGCGGAGAAGCGTGCTGAGGGGCTGGTGGAACAGGCTCCTGATTTGTTGGCCGGGCGGTTGCTGCTGGCCCGGGTGCAGTTGGCGCGTACGAACTTTTCCGGGGCGGAAGTGAATTTGAAGGAAGTGATCCGGCAGGACAGCGGTGCGACGGCGGCGTATTTAATGCTGGCGAACCTGTATCGGGAAGACAAGCGGCTGCAGTCCGCCTTGGAGCAGGCGGAGGCTTCGTTGAAGACCAATCCGAGCAACGTGCAAGGGCTCATGCTCAAGGCGATTTTGCATTCCGAACTGGATCAGTATGAGAAGGCGCGCGACACGTATGAGACGCTTTTGACGATCAGTCCGGATTTCAGCGCAGCGCTGAACAACCTGGCCTATATCCATAGCGAGCAGCTTCCGGATTACGACAAGGCTTGGAAACTGGCCCAGCGTGTTCGGGCTTTGCTGCCGGATTCTTCGGAGGCGGCCGATACTCTGGGGTGGGTGCATTTCAAGCGGGGTGAGTATCCTGAGGCGTTGCGGTTATTGACCGAGTCTTCGCAGAAGCGTCCGGATCAACCTGAGGTGCAGTATCATTTGGGGATGGTACAGTACATGATGGCTGAGGAGGGGGCTGCGCGTGCTGCGCTGGAGAAGGCGTTGCAGTCGGGGATGGAGTTTATAGGGAAGGCGGAAGCGGAGCGTCGGCTGGCGCTTTTGGCGGACATGGGTGGGGGTGCTGATGCGCGGCGGCGGCTGGAGGAACAAGTGAAGCAGGAGCCGAACGATGTATTGGCTTTGGCTCGGTTGGCGGATTTGCAGGTGGCGGGGGGTGATTTGGCTGGGGCGCAGAAGTCCTTGGAGCAATTGCTGAAGGTGAATCCGAATCTGCCGCATGCGTTGGTGACGCAGGCTGGATTAAAATTCAAGGAGGGTGAGCGTGATGCGGCGCTGCAGTTGGTGCGTCGGGCGCGGGAGGCTGCTCCGAACGACAGCGAGATTGCCTGGCGCGGCGGGCAGATTGCTCTGCAGGCCCGGGATGTAGTCCTGGCACTGTCCTTATTGCAGCAGGCTTCAAGTCGGTCAGGGGGCAGGGCTGATATTGATGTCGATTTGGCGGAGGTCACCTACTTGGCTGGGCGGGTGGATGATGCGCAGAAGCTGGCTCAGAAAGTGGTCGCAGCGGCGCCTGCAGAGGCGGTGTTGAATCGGGCGAAGGAATTGGATTGGTGCATTCAGGCGTATCGCAATCCGGTTGAGGCTGCGGCCAAAGGTGAGGCTGCCCTGAATGCGATGCTACAGCGGACATCCGACTGGGTGCCGGCCCGCATGGCCATGGCTGGGGTGCTGACACAGAAGGGGCAGGTCGCGGAGTCGAAGAAGGCCTACGAGGGGGTGCTTGCGCAGCTGCCTGCCTTCTCACCGGCGATTCGTGAATTGGCGCTGCTGTATGCCGGGCCGTTGAAAGATGACGCCAAGGCTTACGAGATGGGGGTGAAGGCGCGTCAGGCGCAGCCGAATGATCCTCTGTTGGCGAAGTCGCTGGGCTTGGTTTCCATGCGTCGCGGTGATGCGCGGTATGCCAAGCAATTGCTGGAGGAAGCCGCGAGAGGATTGCCGCAGGATGCCGA
This sequence comes from Limisphaerales bacterium, assembly GCA_049451415.1. Lineage (GTDB taxonomy): Bacteria > Verrucomicrobiota > Verrucomicrobiia > Limisphaerales > JAHDYP01 > JBMTVN01. The sequence continues at coordinate 19,224 of JBMTVN010000012.1, forward strand.
GATTCAGAAGGCTTTGGCTGATTTGGCGGAGCGTTGAGATCTACAAGTGGCGCCCCTCCTCTTCCCCTGGGGAAGAGGAGCTGCTTGTATAGCTTCCCTGAGCAGGGCCAAGGTTTGCCGACTTCCGGGCGGGGAGTATTGTGCCATTGGTTATTATCTGTCTTAACCTGTTGTGATCAATGGGGTTGCGGTGTCTCTGCCGCTTTTTCGGTGGGCGTTTTGAATCTGTAAAGTTGTCGGATAGCTTTACACTTTCCGGTAAACGGGGTTTTTGGGGTTGTTCTTGTGTAAGTGCTTGATAGTCAAAGGCTCAAATCCCATGGGAGATTCTAAGGATGGTGGAGCGGTGGAAGTGCGTCGGGAAACTTTACAAAAGCCGGAATCGATGAGTTGCGTCGTTTGGGGTGGTTGGGTGTTTGTAATGGTCTTGTTTGCAACAGGTTATGATGATTTTGTGTGTGTGTGTTGGCCTTGGCACGAAAGCAGCTTAGGTGGATTTGTGGTTTGAGATGACGGTTAAAACTAAAAAGACGTATATGAAGAAGTTTTTAGCACTAGCAGTTTTGGGAGGGGCTTTGGCTCTGACGCAGGCGAATGCCTATCAGGCGCAGTTCGGCGGCTTCAAGGCTGGCGTGGGCGGCGCTTACACCGTGAATCCGGCGGGCAGTTTTGAGGACGTGCTGGCGAGTTACACCCTGGGCAAGTCCACGGACGGAACCTGGTTTGGCTCGTTCTGCTTGGAGAAAGACGTCCATACGAGCACGGGCACGATGTATAACGTGGCCTTCAGCAACCAGACCGACAACGATCCGGTGGACACGATTTCCAAGGGCACGGCTTATTTGTATGAGCAGTTTGCCTTGGGAACGCTCACGGGAACCGGTGTGACCTACGGCACATCGGCCTTCGCTAGTTCCCTCCAGGACATGATCTGGTATCTCGAGAACGAAGTGGCGACGCTGGGTTCCGGCAGCGCTTTCAGCTCCGTGCTGGAAGGCCAGTTCGGGACTGAGTGGAGCACTGCGGCTACCGCTGATTATGCTGGCGGCGATGTCAAAGTGATGAACGTGACTGGGGCGAATGGCGTGAAGGCTCAGGACATGCTGGTTTATGTTACCGTTCAGATTCCTGACGGTGGCATGACCGTGGCTATGCTGGGGCTGGGCCTGTTGGGGCTCGCCGCGGTGCGTCGCAAGTTCTAAGTTGCCAACCGAAGTCTCAAACCTGACTTTTGACCCGCGGGAGGGATACCGCCGGGGGGTTTTTTTTTTTTATTCGTTGGGGGGCGGGCGTTTCGTAACAGGGGGGAGGGGAGGTTCGGGTTACAGAAGCTCCTCCAACTCGTCCCGATTGGCCGAGGGTAGGGATTTTGTGGGTGGAGGCTGGGTGGGTTTGTTTGAGGGGAGATGCTCTTGGAGGCCGATACGGTCGGCAGCGACGCCTACAACTGCCAGCAGAAGGCGGGTGACGAGTCGCTGCTCGAGAAGGGCAAGTCCAAGCAGGGTGGGCAGGAGTAGCCAGATCATCCACCACCATGGCTGTTCTGCCGTCAATCGAGTGCTGATTGCGGTGCTGACGATAGTCACGGCGGATAGCATCCAGAGGAAGGTGGCGGTGCTTCCGGGTATCAGCCGGCAATGCAATATCTGGCGTCCATTCCCGAGGTATTCCGCCACCGTGTTTAACTTGATGCGGGTCCATCTGCATCCGAACACGGTGACATCGTTAGTCTCCCAGCCGTTGTCGGGGTGAAACTGCCAGCTTTCCTCCTGGAGTTGGTCGAGGATGGCTTTGAGGAACACTGTTCGTCCTGGGCCTTCGACGGTGTAGTAGGAGCATTGCGCGCCCTTCAGCTGAAGCCAGGGGACATTGGGAAGTGAGGTTCGACGCAGTGCGGTTGGGCGGGTTGAACGCGTGGTCCATTTCCATTTGTTCCTGGCCCAGCCTCGAACCAGAGGTTGGAGCCATGCAAGCAGGACCAGCAGTCCCCGGGACCAGAAAGCGTGCTTATTTGGGGGCAGGTGTGCTTGCAGGCCGGCGACGGTAGCTGAGGCGAGAGAGAGGGTAAGGCTGGCCAGACCCAGCGGCAGCAGGGTTGGGAAGGCTGTGCCGGAGGCGAGCAAGGGGATAGTAACGCAGACTTGGTGGTCGAATGAACACAGCCAAGCCATCCATGAGTTTCCTGAAAACTGGTAGATGCGTTGAAAGCCTGCGCTGCCGAATATGCCGTGATAGACCACGGCCCTGCCGAGGATGGGCATTTGTACTTCGTTTTCGTATATGCGTCCCTGCCACTGGCTGGCCCCCCGGCTGGTAAAGTAGTTTGGGTGCTTTCTTGCCAGAACGGCTTCGGCTTCTCCGTATCCAGCTTGTTGGGACAAGTAACTGGCGATGGTCGACCTGTGATAGTGCCAGACAGCTCCGCCTGCGCTGAACCGGAGTTGCCATCCCTGATCGAGGATTCGCCAGCAGATATCGACGTCATCACCGGCTCGATGAAACACCGGGTCAAATCCGCCTACGGCATTCAGAGCCCATTTCCAGAAGGCCATGTTACAGCCGGGGAGGTGTTCTGCGTTGCGATCGGTCACCATGACATGGTTGGGGCGGCCGGGGGAAGCGGCGACCACGGCGGCCAGGCGGGCATCATCGGGCGGGGGTATATTGGGTCCGCCTGCACCCGCTACTCCATCTGCCAATAATTCCGAGACCAGGTAATAGAGCCAATGGCTATCGGGTCGGCAGTCGGCGTCTGTAAAGGCTATGACTTCACCCTGGGCGGCGGCTATGCCTGTATTTCTGGCTACAGATAGTCCGAGGGGTGGTTGGCGGAGGTAGCGCACGCTTGGGTAGGATTGGGCTGCAACTGCGGTGCCATCGGTGGAACCGTCATCCACGAGGATCACTTCATAATCCGGGTAGGCAATGCTGCAGCATGCGTCGAGGCATCGATGGAGGGTTCTTTCACCATTTCTGCATGCGATGACGACGGAGACCTTGGGGAGATGCGGCAACGGGAAATAAGGAGCTTCCTTGAATCTGGCCTGCACGATTCTGAAGGACTCTTTCGGGTGCCGATCTCTTTCCGTGATCCCGAAACCCCACTCTTCGATCTGGCGTCCATCGGTATGCCAGTCGTCGGTGAAGCTATAGATCAGAATGCCGGCCAGCCCGCTCCGGAAGGCAATTTCGATCTGCCATGACAGTAGTTCTGCCTGGCGTCCTCGCCCTTCGCGGATTGAATCCACGCCGCATTCGCTGAGCACCAGTGGTTTGTGACCTGCCAGCATCTGGAGTCGGGCGAGGTAGTCTGAAAAGGGCGCTGGATCGTGGAGAAATACGTTGAAACAGAGGAAGTCCACTTCGCGCACATGGAGGAATTCGGTAGGGGGGAACGAGGCGAAGGTGCATAGGGCTCCCGCGTCTTGGGAGCGTATGATTCGGATCAACTTTGCGAGGAACCGGGCGACTTTGGCAGGGCCGTACCAGCGGACCATTTCGGCGGGGATTTCATTGGCCACCGAATAGGCGAACACTGCCGGGTGTCCTGCGCAATCACGGGCCGCCTGGCGGACCATTTCTTCTGCGGCCTCGCGCAGATCCCGGCGTTCGAGGAAGCATAGTTGCCTGGCCCACGGGATATCGATCATGAGCCTTAACCCCTGTGCCAATGCCAGATCGAGGAACCAGGTTGGCGGCACATGGTAGACTCGGATTACATTGGCGCCCAGTTGGCGGATGAGTTCCAAGTCCCGCAGTGCCTGATCACGCGAGGGGAAGACTCCGGTTTGGGGGGTGGGTTTGAATGGGCCATAGGTCACACCACGGGGGCAGAACTTCCGGCCACCTAGCCGAAAGCTCTTCGCGTCTATCACGACACGCGACGCCGGTGAGGATCCACTCATCCGGACCTTGATAAGGCAGGCTCAACAGCGAGGCAAACGCATAACCGCGCTGCTGTGGTTTTGAGCCGTGTGGTTGCCGCTGAAATCAGGGCCATACTGTCCGTGCCCGGTAGTATTGCCAGGCCCAGCCTGCGACTTCGGTATCGAGGACGACAAAGCGTCCGTCCTCAGGAGTATTCACTGCCAGCGTGAACCACTGTTCCAGATCTGAGGAAGCTTCCAGTGCGTAGGTTCGACCCGGTTCCCCTTCGATTTCAATGAGGAACGCCCCGTCTATCCAGTGTCCGCGAGGAATTACCCGGCATGGCAGGGGGGAGCTTGCGTCTGCCACAACCTTGAAGTTATCGAACGCCATGTAGCTATCACCGAAGTCATCGCTTCCGGGGCCCAGTACCCAGGCGGCGTCGATATCTCCCAGGTCGAGGGTTCGCCCCGACAGGGTCATGGGTGCAGCGTTCACAACCAGCTGACTATTCAACTGAGCACTCCATACGTTACTCGCCATGTTCATGGTGATTACGAGTTCGTAGAGGCTCTCCGGGAAAAAGCCATAGCCGGTTTCTATGGCTTGGGGATCGTCGTCGATGAGGTAGGCGATCTGGTTGCTTGCCAGGTCGAAATCGAGGGCGAACAAGCGGTTATTACTTTCCTCCCGGTTGTAGACCACCCAGCGGAATGAATTTGGATCCGGCTCGGTATCATCGAAGATGGCCATCGTTACGGAGAACACGACTAGCGGGAGTCCGCGTCCTGCGGGGTCGACAAACAGGGGTCTATAGGCGCTGACGGATTCAACCATTCCGGTGGGGGCAGACCAGCCGATAAGGGCCTGTTGTCCCATCCCCTCGAAGTAGCCTGTATCGATCTGGCTAGTGAGAGCTTCGTCCGCAGGGGTGGCCCACCAGGGCACCAGCCAGTCGCCCTGACCGTCGAGAGTGTAGCCGAGCTCGAATTCCGGTGGCTCGAAGCCGGTTTCATAAATCACCCATGGAGCGGACAGGCTGGGGTTGGTCAGCCAGAGCAACGCTGTCGCCAGTAGAATGAACAGAGTCCGCTCCGTTCTGGGTGCATGCATGGGGTGGGGTCGGGGGGGTTAGTTGGGCTGTGTGCGGCTGCCGCGCGAACCTGCTGAAGGGGACGGGGCGGAGCGTGGTGCCGGTGCGGCCCGGGGTGTGGGAGCCGGGGATGGAGCGCGGTAGCTTGGTGCCGGTGTGCTGCGGCTTGGTGCTGGCGCTGGTGCGCTGCGATAGTTCGCGCCAGGTCTGCCACGGGTGCCATTATTTGAACCCGGGGTGTAGGTGGACCTTGGCGCGGGTGCAGATCGGGGGGTGTAGGTTCGCTGCGTGGCGGAGTTTGGGGTGCTCAGGCTACCCCTGGAGGAGGGGGACAGCGGTGTTGGGGTGTAGGCAGGAGTTCTGGTTATGGGCTCGGGGCGATTTCGTCCTCCATCAAGGACAGGCGATCTGTTGCTTGGAGCAGGCAGTATCGTGCTGCGGCTGTTTTGGGGCGTTGAAGGTGTTGGGATAGCCACAGTGGGGGAGGACCTGCGCGGCGCTAAAGGGGTGGGCGGGCTGGAGGGGGCGGCAGGGCGGCCGGGGTTGGGGGTGGTCGTATTCGGAGACCTTGAAGCCGGCGCTTCAACTCGTTGCGGTGTCACGGCCGTCTCATTGCCGTTCCTGGTCGGATTGGCCAACATCCGGTTTGGGGAAGTTGGGGTTACTGTTCTTGGGCTTTCAGTGCGATCGTTGCGTGTTGTTGCTTGTCGTTCGGTGATCCGAGCCGGAATGTTGCGTTCGGTTGTGGAGTAGTTTGCGTTGGAGCGACTGTTTGCTCGTGCTGGGGTTTGGGCGGGTTGGCGTGAGGTTGTCGTTGTCGGTGGATTGGGGGTCTTAATGGAGGGGGTTGCTTCAGTCCTGCCGGTGGTATTGGCTCGCAGGCGGGCGGCGCTGACCGCTTGGGAGTCCGCCACGGTGGCGGCACGCACTGCTGCGCGTTCCTGGCGTTCAGTGAGGGTTGCTGGCGGACGCTTGGCTTGTTCCGGGAGTTGCGGGCGATAGGCCATCAGCGTTGAACCGTCGCGGCTGAGGCGTTCAGCCCTGATGCCTGGTGTGGATTTGTCGTTGCGGCTGTCTGCTACGCGGACTTTGCGAATCTCGGTGCGGCTTGCCCGGGAGATGGTTTCGGTCCCGATTCCATTGTTGATGATCGTGTTGTTATTCCCGACCACGTAGTTGTTGATGACAGTGGTGTCGCCGTAGAATTTATTCACTGTGCTACGGGGAGCGCAGTGGCTCCATGGGCGTGGGGTATAGAAGTGGTGGACAGGAACAAAGCTGTAGCAGGCTGAACTCAGTCCGAAGCCGAAGCTCACGCTGACCCCTCTTCCGTAGTAGGTGAATCCGACCCCGGAGACGTAATGCGCTGCCGGGGGTAGAGGAGCCCAGCCGCAGTAGCCATCATAAGAGCGCCAGGTAACCCAGGCGGGACCCCAATGGGTATCGGGTAACCAGACCCAGCCTCGTCCAGAACTCAAATGCCATCGACCGTAGTGGAACGGTGCCCAGCCCCAAGAGTAATAGGACTGCCAATACCAGCCGCAGTCGGTCCAGACCCATCGGCCTCCATGGCAATAGGGACGCCAGTCAGCCTGGGTTACCGCGATTGTTGGTTGCCAGCACCATCCATAATCCGGCACATCCACCCATGTTCCATACGGGGACAAGGTGTTGTAGAAATAGTTGTTTGTGACTTGGGTCGCTGGTGCGGAGACCGTTGTGGTTGGGGTTCCTTGCGGCGGGGCAGGGGCTGCCTCGGCTGGTGTGGCTGCGGGTTCGGTGACAGTAGCAAGTGTGCCGGGCTGGGGCGTTGTCTCGTCGACCCGCACCGATTCGAGAGCGGTTCTGCCTCGCAGAATCTGGTCGTGATTCACCATTGCCGTTACGGTTTCAGATTCGACTCCGAGATCAGTCAGGTAAACGATGGAGTCGGCGTCCAGATTGAAAGGCGATTCCACACCCTGGATGTAAGCAAGGATAACGTCCTGTCCTACCTGTGCACGGGCCAGCTGGACCACTTCCTCGGCTGCGGGGCTGAGGTTGGGGACGACAGCGGGTGCAGGCACGAGTTCAGCTGCCGGGAGTGGTGAAGCCTCTGGTTGGGCGACCACTACGGCGGGCGGGGGCGGTTGGGGGGCGGGCAGGACTTCAACAGCGGTGATCGGCACGCTGCCGGCACGCCTTGAATCATCTGCGGTGCAACCCGCTCCCAGCGCCAGCAGGCCGAGGAGGGAGCTGAGCGTAATCAGGATTGGGTTCCGGGAGGGGGCCCGCTCTCCGCGGGCTGCCATGATGGTGTATCGCTTTCTCATTGTGTCCTCCATCGGGGCTTAAAGGCTCTATGTCTCGTGCTTTCGGGCTAATGCCATGCTTTCAACAGACTATTGGACTCGCAAAGGGCACGGATTATTCAGCACTTTGCCGCTGAGACCTGTTTTGCACCCTAAACCCCTCGCTCTTATTGTCAAAGCATTGGATATTGGGTCGATCTGACCCGGCTAAAGGAAAAGTGCCGCGTCGGCTATGCCCCGACGCGGCACAAGGAACGAAGGCCGGATGAACCGTCCTCCTACTGCCACCAAACAACTAGGGTTGGACGTTACCACCCCCGATGTTATTCAATTCGTTTCCAGAGGTCGGATTTGAAACATGCATATCACGAACTTGAACGGCTCGGATGAAATAGGTGCCAGCAGTTGGATGCTCAATTTTGAGGGGCACCGGTTATTATTGGATGCCGGCATTGATCCCAAGAAGGAAGGCCGCGAGGCTTTACCGTTGTATGCGGTTGGGGGTGAGGAGGATGTGGATGCCATTGTGATTTCCCACTGCCATCACGATCATGTTGGATCGTTGCCTGTGGCGCTTCGGCAGTGGCCTTCGGCGCAGGTCTTGATGACGGAGCTGAGCTATTTCATCGTGGAAAGGGTGCTGCATAATTCGGTGAACGTGATGAAGCGGCAGCGCCGTGAGTTTGGCATCGCCGACTATCCGCTGTATTCGCATCGGGAGGTTGATGACATTGCGCCCGTTTTTCAGGGGATTCGGTACAACCGGGAGATGGAATGGGGGGCGCCCCACAAGCATTCCATGGCGGAGCCCTCGCCAACGCTGGAGTTTTACGATGCCGGCCACACCCTGGGTTCTGCGGGGGTGATGATTCGTGGGACCCGCGAGACTGTGTTTTATACGGGCGATGTATCCTTTCGCGACCAGACCCTGCTCAAGGGGGCTCGTTTTGAGGATGTGCAGGCGGATGTCCTGATCATGGAGACCACGCGCGGCAGCCGGGCGACGCCGGAGAATCTCACCCGGGAAGCGGAGATGGACCGGCTGCTTGCCGGGATTCAGGGGGTGCTTGAGCGGAAGGGATCGGTGCTTTTGCCCACGTTCGCGCTGGGGCGTACGCAGGAAATGCTGGCGCAGCTCGCTCTATGGATGAAGGCAGGCCGGCTTAATCGCCAGCCGGTTTACATTGGCGGACTCGGGCGGGTATTTGCCGAGATTTACGATCTGCAGGCCCATCGCACCCATCGCCAGCACAGTAGCCTGATGCTCCACGAGGAGCTTCAACTCGAAGTGCTGGAGGCTAGGAAGCTGGATGCCATAGCATCCAAGAGCGGACGGATCTATGTTGTGACTGCCGGGATGATGAGTGAGAACACCACCGCACATGAGCTTGCGGTGCGGATGGCAGGAGATGAACGCAACGGCATTTTCTTCGTGGGTTATGCCGATCCTGCCACGCCGGGGGGGCGGATGAAGGCTGCGCCGGCCGATGAACCCTTCTATTTCAGTTCTGCGGCTGGGGAGATTACCCGTCGTTGCGACATGTTTGACTTTGACCTTACGGCACATGCGAATCGCGAGGAGCTGCTGGATTTTGTGGATGTTGTTTCGCCCCGGGTAGTTGTTCTGGGACACGGGGAACCGGAGGCGCGGCAATGGTTCGCAGATTCTATCCGGAAGCGGCATCCCCGGATCCAGGTGCTTCAGCCTGGTCCGGGTGAGAAGGTGGAAGCGGTCTAAGGCCGCCTTGTGGTCTGGATCGGCCTGGCGGCAGTGCTGCAGGCGCGGCCATCTTGAGGTGTTTAGGTGTCGGCAATCTCTTGATTCAAGCCGTCACACAAGGGCTTGTTTGCTGCTTTCGTTGCCCATGGCAACTGCTTTGGGATTGCATACCGGCCCATAAAGCCCTTCCACTTGGCGAAACCAATTTTGAACAACACGCTAAAGTTATGAGCATCCCCACCATCACAGCCCTCAAAACTGTCAAGGGAAGCACGAAGAGCAAAGTCGAGGCCGAGCTGTCCCGCACTGGCGGGCTTCTCCGGCTCGCGCCGTGCTGGGTTCCACGTTCCTTTCTCCAACCAGGGCTCCGGCTGAAACTCCATCCGGACGACGTTTACGCCTATGGTGCCAATCGGGGCGGTATTGATGAACGCTGGTTTGCTTCCACCACTGAAGCAGCCAACGAAGGGCGTGTCCCCGACGAGGGCTTGAGCTACTGCGTTGTTGGAAATGAGCGTTTCACCCTCCGCAAGGCCGTTGAGGACTGCGGGGCTTCGATTGTTGGAAAGACCATTTGGAACAAGTACGGGAGGTGGCCGGTTTATTCGAAGTTCTTCGACAACATGGGGCCCATTCCCCACCACATGCATCAGAACGAGAAGCAGGCCAAGCTCGTAAAGCAGGAAGGCAAGCCGGAGAGCTACTATTTCCCGCCGCAGCACAACAATGTGGGCAACAACTTTCCCTATACCTTTTTCGGGCTAGAACCCGGAACTACCAAGGCGCAGGTTCGGAAGTGTCTTGCGGATTGGAACAAGGGCGACAACGGCATTCTTGATCTGTCCAAGGCCTATCGGTTGAAGCCGGGTACGGGTTGGCTGGTGGGCCCCTGCATCCTTCATGCCCCAGGCTCACTTTGCACTTACGAACCGCAATGGGGCAGTGATGTGTTCGGGATGTATCAGAGCATGGTGGAAGGTCGGTATGTTCCCTGGGATCTCCTGGTGAAGGACATGCCCAAGTCCAAACACCGGGATCTCGACTTCATTGTCGACCAGCTGGACTGGGCGGCGAACGTGGATGAGAATTTCAAGGACAACCACTACATGGAACCCGTGCCGGTTGCGGATACCCGAAGCGAAGGTTACGTCGATCGCTGGATCGTCTATGGCAAGATCAACGGCAAGCAGTATTTCACCGCCAAGGAATTGACGGTGGATCCCGGAACCAAGTGCACGGTCAAGGATCGCGGTGCCTACGGCCTCACGTGCGTGCAGGGAAGCGGCCGTATCAACAGTGAGCCCTTGGTTAGCCCGAAGCTGATCCGCTTCACTGAACTGACTGAGGACGAGTATTTCGTCACTGCGGATGGGGCCAGAGCTGGCGTCACGTATGAAAACACGAGCCAGACGGAACCCATGGTGATCCTCCGCTACTTCGGTCCGAATGTGAATCCGGACGCGCCTGAAATGGGCGGGCACAAGAATAACAAGTTCGCCTAAGCGCAGTTTAATTCACGATTTCATTTTGACAGGTTCTCAAGGCCCGGGCTTTGGCCCGGGCCTTCGTTTTTGGTGCGCCTGGCAAAGTTCACCCAAATGGAATCTGCCTCGCCCTTACGAACGTATCAAGCGGTAGGACTGGGAGAGGGCCATTAGGCCACAGCCGGGAAGGCCTTCATTACGGGAATTTTCCTCGGGACATTGGTTGCGGTAGACACTCCCTGGCTATTCCACCCTCCCTCTTCGCGGATCAGTGCTACGGATTATTGGCGCACGTGCGCCAATAATCCGTCAGGTTATTCTGGGACGGCGCGCTGAAGTTGAGTCGCAAACAGCCCGCTTTTTAAGCCTTCCAGGGCATTCTACCTGTTTTGGGAGGGGGATTTACAGTTCGGGAAGTATGGTGATGGATGTGTTTGCGTACGGATTTTTGGGACACCTGTCCCAAGAATCCGTCAAGACGTCGAGCGTGTGCTGTGAGGCTGGCCGGGGTCAGGGAGTCTCTGGCGGCTTTGCCAAGGGGTTCTGTTTTATGGTTGTGGAGGAGTGGGGCATAGGGCTGGTTGGGTTGATGGTTGATGTCAGTGCAGAGCCGACGGTTGAGGAGTTGGAGCCGGGCCCTTGGTGAAGGTCAAAAGCCGGGGCTGGGCCCCAGCTCTGGATACCAGCTGCAGAGATACGGAGCCGTAGGTCTATGGGTGTGGGAGTTGGTCGGGGGCAGCCTGCGTGACAGGCGATACGGGACGGATTTAGTTGAGCAGATCGAGGATTTCCCTGAGGGAATGGATGGTATGGTTTCCTCCGTCATGGTTGCTGCTTCGATCTACGGTGCGCGCATGGAAGCCCGCTGCCAAGGCGCCTGCGGTGTCTGCGTGAGGATCGTCTCCAACATGTAGGATTTCCGATGGGGGCAGGCGAAGGCTTTTGGCGGCTGCCGCGAAGATGCCTGCGTCGGGTTTGGTTGAGCCCAGTTCCAGGGAGATCAGCACATCCTGGAAATGTTGATTTAGGCCGAGGCCTTTCAGCAGTGGGCGCAGCCGGGTGTCCCAGTTGCTGGTGATGACCACGGGGATGCGCTTGTGGTGGAGAGCCTCGAGCATCGGCATGACATCCGGGAAGATTTTCCAGACATCGGGTTGTACGAAGCGTTCGTAGAGGGTGGGAAAGAAAGAGGTGCTTGGGGTCTCGGGGATGAGGTCAGCGAAGGTGGCATCCACCATGTCGGACCACTCCTCGCGTGTATGGCGGAAGCCGTTGTGCCGGTTCCGCCAGGCCTGTTTGAAGCGGAGGTTGAGCTCTGCTGCATCGAGTCTCCTGCAGCCGTGGCGTGTGGCTTCGTCTGCATAGACATGCCCCACTGACGGCCAGGGATGGATCAGCGTTCCTCCTGCGTCCAACGAAACGCCCCGGATCATAGGGTTGGGGTTGGCTATTTCAGTCGCAGGATTGCCTCGACGGGGTAGTGGTCGGAGGGATTCCGGCCGTCTTCCTGGGTGTAATTGACGCGGGCGTCGAGGGTTTTTACGTCGGGGGTGGTTACGATCCAGTCGATTCGGCTTCCTTTACGGGTTCCCTGCCATCCGTTGAAGGAGGCTTCATTTTCGAAGCGTTGGGGCTGGATAACGCGGTAGGTATCGACCCAGGGGTTTCCGCTGAAACCTTCGCCTTTTACCAGGGCAGCGTAGGGTGCGTCATCCTCTGTGGTATTGAAGTCGCCGGTCAGGATGACGGGGACGCCGTAGGGTATGTCTGCGGCACGGCGGCGAATCAGTTTGGCGGATTCTAGCCGGGCTTGTTGTCCGCGGTGGTCGAAGTGCACATTGGCGAAGACGAGTTCGGTTTCATTGTGGCGGTCACGGAGCGCGACCCAGGAGAGCATTCTGGTGAGGGAGCTATCCCAGCTGACGCTTCCGGCGATTTCCGGGGTTTCGCTCAGCCAGAAATGGCCGGCGTCGAGAAGTTCGAAGCGGTCTTTCCGGAACATGAGGGGCACGAACTCCCCTTTTTCGGCGCCGTCTTCCCGGCCTACGCCGTGGAAGGCATAGCCGGGTAGACCGGACTGGAGGAATTCTGCCTGGAATTTCAGGACTTCCTGCAGGCCGAGCAGGTCGGGATTGAAGTTCTGGATGGTTTCGAGCACGAGGTTTTGGCGATGCGGCCAGCTATTGGTTCCATCGTTTGCTGCGCCATAACGGATGTTGAAGCTCATCACCTTGATAGGGGTGTTTGAGGTGTCGGTGGCCTGTGCTACTGATCCCGGACTCAAAAAGCATGCTGCTGCCAAACAGGTTAAGAGAGTTTGCTTGATTTTCATTACGTGATTCCTGGCCGGTTCACGCTATTGAGCGTGGAGCCTTGCTTAACTGAACGATGAGGTTTTGCCAAACATGGCAGTTTTGCGTGAAAAGAAAAGCTTGAGGTGTGGTTGCTGTGTTGTTGCAGGACTTTAACACTGCTTCCGAGTCGCGGTAACATTGTGTCAGTAGTGAACCTTGCCATGCTCATGGCAAATTCGAATTGCCCGGAAGGAGTCGCATCAGAGTGCGTTCATCGTGCTAAAAGTCCATTTGTGCCGGTTTTGGAAAGGTCACGTTTGGCTTTAAGCCGGCTGCTGCCCCATGACACCAGCAGGACAACGTGTCCTCCGGGGCCGGTTAGAGCGGGGGCAGGGCCACTCGTATTGGTACCATCCTTGATGCGATCGGGAACGCATCTCCTTCTGGATTCGCTTTTCAATAATTTCAGCCTGATGCAACGTCGGCCGTTGTTTCTGGATTTTGACGCCTACGAGAGGGCGGGTTTGAACGCTGGCGTCCTTGAGTCAGTTGGAGGACTCACCATCAAGACTCATTATCCTGAGGTCGATCTCGCTGTTGAATACTCACGAGTCCTGAAGCAGCTCGCCTCCAAGGCAGTCATTATCACTCCGGTCAGACCCCACGATGAGATTCAGCGTTCTATGGCCAAGTGGGGATTGCAGGTGAGTCTGGCCGAGCTGGAGCAGATTCAGGCTCGGTTTGACTTATTCTGGGGGGAGTTTGATCCCATCAAGATCGATTTCCGTTCACTGTTAGATGATGAGGCGATGTCCGGGTGGTTGGTGCAAGTGGGGCGGAGATTAGCTACAGCACCACGGTATGCGGGTCGGGTCCTTATGCCGGCAAAGAGTCGCTTGGGGGTCTATTGCGACAAGATGCTTACCCGTCTCCTTGGCTCTGTCGCTCCTCGGATTAACACGACTATTGGATATCGGTTGGGAGTCAGATAAGTCGTGGCGGGCAAGCTGCGATGCTGCTCCATTGTTCGGGGAATATTACAAAGGGGCAGGCCTGTTTATTTTCGAGCCATTGGGAGCCAGCGTTAGGTGTGATGTCTTGTGGGTGGGGTTGCGGGGGAGGGCTAATGGGGGACTTCATCGCGCAGGATGTCCAGGTAGAGGTTGCCATAGTCCACGTAGCGGTCGCCGCCGGTGAAGTGGCGTCCATCTGGGGAGTCATCGGTGGAGGTGGAGGTTGAGGTGCCTTTGGTGGCCTCGATTTGTGAATCTTCGAACCATTCATTGAAGCTGGTTACCATCATGATGTTATCGCATTTCGGGTCGAGGTTGGGCAGGGCCACGTCGTGAATCATGGCGCGAAAGAGGTCTCCTTCTTTTGATTCCTTGATGTCGGTGAAATGGCGAGCTCGTCCCGGGTGACCTTGGCGGACGGCGGTGTCGTTGTAGCCTGGGGCGATGGTGGGCATGAAGGCGGTGCCGACTGAGTTGGCCTGCTCCCGGGCATGGCGGTAGTTGTTGGCCAGGAACTGCACTGCCTTTTTGGTTCCTCCGAAGCGTCCAACGGATTGTCCGTATACATCGTAGGCGGTGATGGCATCGAAGTTCTTAGCCCAGTCGGCCTGGTAGCCTTCCCCGAAGACCTCGTCACCGACGAGGTACAGATCGGGGAATCGTTGGCGGGTTTCCTGCAGAACCTCGGCGCCTTTGTTACGGAAGTATTCGCGGGTTAGATAGACGAAGACCACGGGTTTGCCGTGGATTCGCAGGTAGTTGGGGTGGGTGAAGAAATTGTCCCGCAGGTATTCGAGATCGGCGATCCATTTTGAGTAGTCGGGGTTTCCGAATCGTCCCATGCGCCCGGTGGCTTCATAGAGAGCGGCGTATTTGAGTTTTTCGGCGTCGGGATGTTTGAGGATGGCATTGAGGAAATTCTTGTCGGTGGGGGTGCCGGGGCCCCACCAGCTGACGGCCCAGAAATCGATGCCTGCATGGAGTGTTTGGGCGATGTGGTCGGAGATTACGGCGGGATCGCTGGAATTGTAATGCCCCAGCTTGGGGGTTTGTGCGGGGACCAGATGTTCGCGCATGACGTGTCGCCAGTTGGTGGAGGGGCCGTACCATGGGTAGTAGTATGTTCCCACCACGGGGCTTTTCTCTGCAGCGGTTGCCGTGATGCCGGTTAGTGCCAATCCGGTAATTGCGGCTAGTGTGGTGAGGAGCCATATGGAAAGTCTGGTCGGGCGTGGAATGCCAGTGTGGTGTTTCATGGTTGCTGGTTGTAGTCGTGTTTGTGTGG
>JBMTVN010000013.1:0-34185 GCA_049451415.1 Limisphaerales bacterium
TATGGTGATGCTCACAAGGAGTCGGTGGTGCGGGCGGAACCGAACATCAGGTTGTTTCTGGGGCATCACGCCTGGAAGGTGGAGACCTCGGCTGAAGACGGGGCGATTGAGTCCGTGGTGGCGTTGTCTGTGCGGAACGGGGTGCAGCGGCGTTTTCGTGCGCCGCTGTTTGTGGATGCGACAGGGCACGGAACCATCGGTCATCTGGCGGGGGCGCGGTATCACATGGAACCGGAGGGGCGGATGGGGATGAGCAACATGTGGTTTTGGCAGTTGGAGGATTCCGAGCAGCCATGGCCGGAGACACCCTGGGCGTTGCCTCTGGAACCGGGGGATTTCCCGGACACAGTGAAGAGTGTGGCTGAGTTGGGTGGGCGATCTTTCATGAAAGGGGAGTGGTTTTGGGAATCCGGTTTTGATGAGGACCCGATTGAGGATGCCGAGCGGATTCGTGACTGGAATCTTCGGGCGGTGTTTGGTGCGTTCAGCAGTCTGAAGCGGGGCCCCAGGAAGGCGGAGTATACCCATGCGGCTTTGAAGTGGGTCGCCTACATCGGGGGGACGCGGGAATCACGCTTGTTGGAGGGGGATGTGGTGTTGAGTCGCGAGGACATTGTTCAGGGGAGGGAGTTTCCGGATGGTTGTGTGGCGACGACGTGGGACATCGACCTGCATTATCCGAAGGAGCAGTATGCGGGGAAGTTTGAGGAGAACCCCTTTATATCGCGGGCGGAGTTTGGTGCGGGGGTGGACCGTCACAACGGGTATGCGGTGCCGTATCGCTGTTTTTACTCCGTGAACGTTCCGAACCTTTTCATGGCGGGGCGGTGCATCAGCGTGACGCACGAGGCCCTTGGAACGGTCCGGGTGATGCGCACCCTGGGGATGGTGGGAGAGGTTGTGGGCAAGGCGGCCTGGGTGTGCGTGGTGCATGGCAAACGTCCGCGGGCGGTGTATGCGGAGCATTGGGACGAGATGGAGCTATTGCTCAGGGCTCCGGGGGCGATGAGGCGGAAAGCGTTGAATGCGGGGCTGGAGGTTGATCCGTCCATCGGGCAGGTCAGCGCGTATTTCAACAAGGGAGAGGATCGTGTGCGGCAGCGGGGCGAGGTGGTTGGGGTGGATCCAAGGCAGTTGAGCGGTGCGGTCGTTGATGACACGCAGGCGCGTTTGAAGGGGCCATGGGCTTTCAGCCGCGGTTTGGTGCCCCACGTGGGCGACGGCTATCGATATGCCCCGGCTGGCTCGGGGGCTGAGGCGGTCTACCCGATTCGAATCGAGCGTGAGGGGCGGTATGAGTTGCGATTGGCGTGGGTGGGGCATGAGAACCGCTCGAGCAGGACCGTGTGTGTCCTGGGGCGGGTGGGTGAGCCGGAGCTGCGTCTGCGTTTGGACCAGAAGCACACGGGTGAAGCAGATGAGGCGGGATTCCATTCCCTGGGTGTCTTCCGTTTTCAGGCGGGTGATTTGCACGAGCTCAGGTTGCTGGCAGAGGGGGCGGACGGGGTTATTCATGCCGATGCGCTGCAGGTGATTGAGGTTGCCGAATAGCCTGCACGGCTGCGGGTTCAACGTGAAGAGTATGCGCTCTGCTACTTCCAAGGATGGAGGCCGCTGGGTGCGTTGGTGGCGGTTGGGGGTGCTGGTGATGGCTGCCGTGCTTTTGCGCCAGGCAAGCCAGAGGGGGGATTGGGATGCGGAGGGGCAGATCCCGCTGACTTGGGCGCGCCAGGTTTTTCCTGCCGCTGCCATGGTGGGAAGGCCTGATGTGCGCGGGGTGCAGCAGGTGCGGGATGGGAATGGGCGTTTGCTTGGAGGCGTATTGCAGACCTCGCCGGTGGCAGACGACATCGTTGGCTATTCGGGGCCAAACAACCTGCTGGTGGGCTTGGCGACGAATGGCAGTGTGGCGGGGGTAATCTGGATTTCAAGCGGTGACACTGAGGCTCATGTGCGCTCGGTTCGTGCGAAGGCGGGGTTGTTGTCGGCCTATTCAGGATGGCAACCCCAGAGCGGGGCTGCTCCGCCGCCTGAAGTGGTGAGTGGTTCGACCTTGACGAGTCTGGCCTTGGCCGAGGCGTTGCGGCGTCGGCTGGAGAGTGAGTCGGGTTCGCTGCGTTTTCCTGAGCCGGTGAAGCTGGAGGAAGTGAGCGGCTGGTTTCCCGGGGCTTTGGTATTGGCACCGGTGCCGGCGTTGGGGGGTGTGCTGGAGGTGCGGGGTGGGGATGGAGAGCGGTTGGGGTATGTATTGAGCACCGCGCCGCAGGGTGACAATGAACGGGGTTATCGGGGGCCGAGCGAAGCTTTGGTTGCGGTGGCGGCTGACCAGGAAACCCTGTTGGGGGTGGCGCTGCGCGGGAGCTATGATACGGCCGAATACGTCGACCGCGTGAGGGCTGCACAGGGTTACCTGGACGAGTTGCGTGCATGGGGAGTGAGTGAGTGGGCGGTGTTGAATTTGGATTCATCGGGCTTGGAGGGCGTTTCCGGGGCGACTCAGACGAGCTATGGCTTGGCGGCGGCGTTAAAGGCTCGTTTTGCCTCTGCGGCGCGCGGCTCTGCTGCGATGCAGTCGACAGGCTGGGGCTGGAAGCGGGCTCGGTCCTGGCTCCTGGTGTTGCTGGTTTGTGGTGCGGTCGGCATGAGTTTTTCGTCATTACGGGGGCGACCTCGCGTGCGTATGGTCTGGCAGGTGATGGTGGTAGGTGTGTTGGGTTTGTTGCTGGGGGATTTGGTTTCGGTCGCGTTATTGGCGGCGGTTGCGGGGAACGCCTTTACCGCCAGGACGAGCATGGGTGTGTTGTTATTGGTATCCGTGGCTTTGGTGTTGCCTTGGGGAACAGGGCGGCAGGTCTATTGCCATCACCTTTGTCCGCACGGGGTTTTGCAGGAGTGGTTGCGTCGGTTGCCGACTTGTTCCCGGAGGTTTCCGGCGGGCTGGGAACGTTGTTTAAGGTGGTTGCCATTGGGCTTGGTGGGTTTGGCTTTTGTATTTGGGGCCTGGGGTGGGGGAGGGTTGGCTTCATGGGAGGCTTTTGATGCTTGGAGCATGGGGTGGGCGGCTCCGGTCTCAATGGGGATTGCCCTGGTGGGCCTGGCGATGGCGGCGTTTTTTCCCATGGCTTACTGCCGTTACGGGTGTGCTACAGGCGGGTTGCTTCGTTTTTTGAGGAGCCATGGCTCAAGCCAGCGTTGGTCTGCGGCGGACAGTGTGGCCTTGGTGTGTCTGGGGATTGGGCTGCTGCCCTGGGGGTTTGCTGCCGGCGGTTTCGGGGGCGTGAGTAGTCTGCGGGATCGCGGTGAAGTGGACGGAGTGGTGGGGATGGCATTTGGAACGAGCTGGAGCGTGAGAATGCGGGAACCGGTGGCGGATCCTGCGGGATTGAAATTGCGGCTGCAGGCTGAGCTGGACGGGATCGAGCGCGGTCTTTCTCACTGGCATCGTGAATCTGCCACGGCCCAGTTTAATGCGATGGAGTCGGCTTTGCCGGTAGAGGTGCCGGGGCGTTTGTTGGAGATTCTTGAGATGGCCCGGTCGGTGGGCCTGGCCTCCGGGGGAGCATTGGATGTCACCATTGGCCCCCTGGTGCGGAGTCTGGGCTTTGGACCTGAAAGCGGTGGTGGAACGGGTCGCAGATCTATGGGCAAGGCCGGGTGGGAACAATTGCGATGGGATCGGGATCAGGGAACCCTGAGGAAGCTCCGGCCTGAGGTGGAACTGGACCTGGGGGCTGTGCTGCAGGGGTATGGTGCAGATTGTCTGGCAGCGGTGCTGCGTGAGGTTGGTGTGGGAGACTGCCTGATTGAAGTGGGCGGCGAGATGAGGGCGGTCGGGGAGTGGAATGTCGGGGTTGAGGATCCCACGGTTCCGGGGAGTCCGTTGGCGGCCATTCGTTTGAGGGACCAGGCATTGGCAACCTCCGGGGTCTACCGCGGTTCACGCGATGGCGGGGGTGGGCAGAAGGTGGTGCATGTGATGGATCCACGGAGCGGGGTGCCGGTTGAGCACGATACCGTGTTGGTCGCGGTGGTGGCACCGACGGCGGCCCTGGCGGATGCCTGGTCCACGGCGTTGCTGGTTGTGGGGGGAGAGGAGGCTTTGCAGTTGGCCGAGCGCAATGGGTTAATGGCCTTCGTGGTGCGGAAGGATGGGAGGCAGAGTTGGAGTGGCGCGGTGACGCCGCCCCGATCCGAATAGAATCAGGGTTTCTGCAGGGGCTTTATCCAGGCAGTGAACCCTCCGCCGGGCGCGAGCGTGGCGTGCAGTTGGCCGTTCTTGTTCAGGTTGGTTGAGGTCTCCACGCGGACTCCCTGCGGATGGGGCGATGCGTCGGAGTAGAGAGTGCCAAAAAATTCGCCATTACCGAGAAAGCCCAGATTCACCGTCCAGTCACGCTCCTCCTGTGTGCCGTTGAGGATGCCGACGAGCCAAGTGTTGCCGGATCGACGGGCGAAGCCAACCTGCTGGCCGATCCTGGAGCCTGGCAGCACGAGGGTTTCGTCCCAGACCAAAGGCATGGACTGGATCAGCCCGAGGAAGGGGCTGGCGAGGTAGTAATCGGGATGGTCCGGCCAGCAGAGCAAGGAGGATGTGGCAATGACGGCAGTTGCCATCTGGAAGGTGGCGGTGGTGTTCTTCAGGTATTCCCGGCGGACGTAGGTGGGGAGGAAATCGGAGTCGCCTGCGACCATCCGGGTGAAGGGAAGTGCGGCGTAGTGTTCGAGGGGGAGATCCTGCCAGAGCAGATACTCTTGTTCGCGGATTCCCTCACGAGAGACCTCGTTCGGCCAGGTGCGGGATTCGCCCGTGGGTTTATTGGCGCCGTGGAAGTTGATGAGGAGCTGGTTCTCCGCAGCGAGGCGGGCGAGGTCCTCGTAGGCAGCCAGAGTCTCAAGGCTTTCTGAGTCGAAGAAGTCGACTTTGATGCCCTTGACTCCGGCCTGGCGACAGTGGAGGAAGAAATCGCGTCGCGCCTCAGGATTGGTGAGTCCGGGGCCGTCGTCCCGGCCCTCCGGGAATGCGGTCCAAACGATGATCTTGACGCTGCGTTCGGCGGCGTAGTCACAGATCTCCTTGAGGCGAGCCCAGAGATCTGCGCCGCCGGAGAGGTAGCCCCATTTCTCGGTGCGCCAACCGCCGTCGACGAGGAGGTATTGGCAATGCAGTGCGGCGCATTGGTCTACGAACCACTTCTGCAGGTGCCATTGCGCGCCATCATTCCCGAAGACACACCAGGTGATGAGGGCCCGGCCGGGTTCAATCCAGCTTGTGTGTGCTCCAGCGGGGAAGAGGTCGGGGTTGGGTGGATCCGCCAGGTTGCGGATGACATCGGTATTCACCAGGTTGTTCAGGTTGGTGACCGCCACAGTCACACGCCAGGGTGACAGGATCTCGTCGTCGAGCTGGAATCCATGGGGGTCGTCCTCGAAGGCGACCTGCAGCCGGCTCGTGCCGGTAGGCTTGAGGCTGAGGCCGCTGTAGTTTTTCAGGTTGGCTTCGGTGACGAGGAGGAACGAGCCATCGGGCAGTTCGGCGGTTGCGGGTGCACCGAGGAATGTGGCTTGGGCTTGGTCTGCACCGGTGGTGAGGGGGATTTTCTCCGTCGGCGCGGAATGGTAGTTGCCCTCGTAGTTGCGTGTATCGGTCTGGAACCAGAGCGTGGTTCCTTCCGGCAAGGTCCAGCTGGAGCGTTCGGAGTGGAGGATGCGGCTGCCTTTGCCTGGGACGCGATAGCGGTAGGCGAAGCCATCGTTGAAGACTTTGGTCTCAAGCAGCCAAGTGATGCCGGACGGTGTGGTGATGGGGATGGAATAGCTGCGGCAGTGGTTGGTTGCAGAACCTTTGATTCCACGCCAGGGGTAGGTTTCCCGGATGGTCCGGGTGGTTGGTTCACCCAGCGTATCCTCCTGACCGAAGTCTGTGCCATCGATCCTGAGGCCGAGGGGCGAAGGGGCAATGAGCGGGGAGGATTCTCTGCTGAGCGACCACAGCAATCCTTCGGGGGCGGAGGTCAGCGTGGCTGTTAGTGTGCCATCCGGGCTGGAGAGCTGGAGCTGGGGGCCGGCCCAGGCCCATGCGGTCGAGCAGTACAGCAGGATCAACCCTATCCGGGTTAGAACGGGGGAGTGTGCCTGCATGACCGTGTGCCTTGGGGTGGACGTTTCAGTGAAGCGGGGTGGATTGCCTGCCCCCGGGGGGAAGCCCGGGAGCAGGTTCAAAGGTATTGGCGGTTAGTGTGACTCGAGTATTCGGATATTGCGGAAGAAGATCGGTGCGCCGGCGTGTTTTCCCTGGAAACCAATCTTACCCTTGGTGGGAAGCGAAGACATGGGCTTGCTCAGCCACGAGGGGACTTCCGAGCCGTCGGGATTGACCTTGGCGGAGGTGAAGCGGCGCATATCGATGATGTTCACCTTTTCGCCATTGAGGACGATGGTGATGATGGGGCCTTGGCACCAGACGGTCATGCGGTTCCATTCGCCGGGTTTTTTAACGGCGGACTTGTAGGCGGCCTGGTGGCCGAAGGCTGCGGCGCATTGCCAGGTGCGGGGTGAGTTGGCCCACTGATCCGCATGGTCGTCGGCGATCTGGAGCTCGACCGAGTTGGGGATCCAGTTGTCGGTATCGCTGGCATAGACAATCACACCGCTGTTCGAGCCGGAGGCAGTCTTGAACTCGAGATCCAGGACAAAATTCTCGTAGTCCTTTTTGGACCATATGGCCTGGTCTTCACTGGCGGTGAACACGCCGTCGTCCACTGTCCAGATCCCGGCGGGATAGACGGCATTGGAGAGGTCGGTCTTGATGAGGGCGGGCCAGTTGGCGGAGTCGGGATGTCCTTGGGCAGGGTCAGGGGCAGCGGCTTGGACGGGAACCAGGGTGAGTGCTGCCAGCAGGCAGGAGTAAGTCAGTAGTTTCATAGTAGTAATATGCTGTGTTTTATTTGTTAAGGAGTGGGTGATGCTAATGCAGTGGGGGGGCTAATGCAATGAAAGCCGGGGTCTTCATGCAGGAGTTCAGGGCTGGGGGTTGGCGATAGGTGCCTTGCGCGGGGGAGGGGGGATGGGATATCAGGTTGGCGGTGTGGGTTTGATTTGAATGATCAGACGGATCGGACGGATCGGACCGATCCTTCGGGCATGTGCGAGCAACGGTGGGGTTATTTTTGTGACAAGGTTCCTGCTCAGTTTACTTGTGATGGTGCTGCTTACCGGATGCCGGACGGCGACGTTTTACGGGCAGGCAGTGGCCGGGCAATGGGAGCTTTGGGCGAGGCGCGAGCCGGTGATGAAAGTCAGGGAGAAGCGCAGCGGGGATACCCATTTGGTTGGGCAGTTGGAATTGGTGGAGCGCCTGTGCTGTTTCGCGGAGGAGTTCCTCGGTTTGCCGGGGAAGAGGCAGTATCGCCACTATGTCGAACTCGATCGTCCGTATGTGGTCTGGAACGTCTTTGCTGCGCCCGAGTTTTCCCTGAAGCCGAAGTCATGGAATTACCCGGTAGTGGGGCGGTTGGATTACCGCGGCTATTTCCGGGAGTCGTTGGCGGCGGATTGTGCCGGGGTTTTGTCCGGGGAGGGCTGGGATGTTTATGTTGGGGGGGGGGATGCCTACAGCACGCTGGGGTGGTTTCGCGATCCGGTGCTGAGCACGTTTGTGGATTTACCGGAGCTGGACTTGGCGGACCTGATCTTTCATGAGCTGGCGCATCAGCGGTTGTTTTTGTCGGGGGACACCGACGTGAATGAGGCGTTTGCCACCGTGGTAGCGCGGGAGGGCGTTCGGCTGTGGCTGCACCACCAGGGGCGTGAGGGTGAGCTGGCGGCTTATTTGGAGAACACACGACGGGATGATCTCGTGGTGGGCTTAATTTATGAGGCTCGATCGGAGCTGGAGTCCCTCTATGCGCAGGCTGGAACGGTATCGAAGGTAGAAATGAGACGGCGTAAGGAGGAGTTGTTCCGGCAGTTGCGTGAACGTTATCGAGATCTGGTGCGAGGCTGGACGGGGTATCGGGGGTATGATCGGTGGATGGCGGGAACGATGAACAACGCCAAACTGAATGCGCTGGATGCGTATGCGCGCTGGGTTCCGGCGATGGAGTGTGTGCTGCAGGGGGCGGGTGGCTTGGAAGGGTTTTATGGCGTGATGGACCGGTTAGGGCGGGGCACCCGGGCCGAGCGCAGGTTGCATCTGGAATGGTTTGTCCGGGGGGTGAGTGAGCTGCGAGGGGGAGAAGGGGGTGTGGTTCAGGTATCCGGCAGCATAAGCACAAGTCCGTGAACAGCTTGAGTGGAGCGAGGATTTGTCGGGGCGCAGGGTGACGGACTGACCCAGTTCACACTTGAACTTGATCGAGTGCAAGTTAGGTTGTCCGCGATGTCGCAGTCAGGCAGTTCCAAAAAGACAGATGGTAGGGCCATGCTCTTGGGCGTGGGCCTGGATTCGGACGGTCACAAGCGGGTGACTCAAGGTCCCAACTTTGCGCTCGTGGGCGGTAGCAAGGAAACGCATGAGGAAATGACCGAGAAGGCGGTCAAGATCAACGAGAAGCTCAGCGCCCGGGGCAAGACACTGGAGAACGTAAGCCGCGATGAATTTGACGACATTGCCCACTCCGTCGGGCTGCGTCGGCCGGAGAACGGTGGGCAGAACTAAGTCGTAGGCGCAGATTTTTGGATTTCACGAATATGCCTGCTAGCGAACCTCAACCTTGGATGATTCTGGTGGTCCTCCTTGGCGCGGCCGTTGCGTTTGGTGTCGGGCCGCTCGTTCTGGCCCGGTTGTGGGCGATATGGTTTTCGCCGCAGAAGAGTGGTCCCGTCAAAAACGCGACTTACGAATGTGGTTTGGAATCCAAGGGCGAGGCTTGGATCCGGTTTCGGTCGGAGTATCTGCTTTACGCCATCGTTTTCCTGATTTTTGACGTGGAGTCGGTCTTTTTGCTGCCGGCCGCGGTGGCGGTGAGTGGTTTGGGTTGGGGGGCGATGGTAGCCCTGTTTGTGTTTGTGTTTTTGTTGGTGGAGGGCCTGGTTTGGGCTTGGCAGAAGGGTGTTCTCCAGTGGCGTTAACGACCCGTTTTCAGGGCGAGATCCGGATACATCATGGCGATTGACGAAGGCTTGCGCAGTGAGATGAGCAAGCAGGGCATCTTTACGACGTCCCTGCAGGAGCTCTACAATTGGGGGCGTCGAAACTCGATTTGGCCGATGCAGTTTGGTTTGGCTTGTTGTGCCATCGAGATGATCGCGACGACCATGGCGCGGCATGATTTGGCCCGGTTTGGCGCGGAGGTGTTTCGTCCCTCACCGCGACAGGCTGACTTGATGATCGTAGCCGGGACCGTGACCAAGAAGATGGCGCCTCAGGTTGTGCGTTTATACAACCAGATGCCCGAGCCCAAGTATGTGATTGCGATGGGGGCATGTGCGATTTCCGGGGGGCCATTTAAGCAGGGTTACAATGTGTTGAAGGGGATCGACCGGTATATTCCGGTGGACATTCACATTCCGGGTTGTCCGCCGCGACCGGAGGCGTTGATTCACGCCTTCATGCTTTTGCAGCAGAAGATTGACGGGCAGTCGTTGACGGGGCAGGGGCGGCCGAGGCATTTGCAGCAGGACGGCAAGAGCGAGTTTCCGGTTCCCGTTCCCGGGGCGCACGACCTGGTGCCGGCCTCCAACGAGGGATTATGGGATCCCCCGAAGGTGGTGCGGTAAGGCAGGAAGTCAGGATTTTTGATGAAGGCGATTGAACCCATAGTAGCCCGGTTAAAGGAGCTTTTTCCTGATGCCGTGCTGGAGATCATTGCCAACGAGGCAGTGGCGGACCAGCCATCGCTTCGGGTGAGCCGGCAGCATTTGCGGGACGTGGCGCTGGCGCTTCGTGACGGCGAAGGCTGGAAGTTTGACATGGCGTCCAACGTGACGGGGACCGACTGGTTGCCCCGCGTGGAGAAGCAGAAGGTGGAGGTTACCCGTGTGGTGGACGGGGAGGAGAAGCTGTTTCAGGACACGATCGAGATCCAGCATCCGGGATACCTCGAGGCGGTGTATCATCTCTACTCGGTCGCACTGAGGCACGGGCCTATGATTTTGCGTGCGCGGACGGAGGATCGCGGGGAGAAAGTCCAGCTGCCCTCGCTGACTCCGGTATGGCGCAGCTGCGAACTGCAGGAGCGGGAGATCTACGACCTCTACGGTATCCAGTTTGAGGGGCACCCGGATATGCGCCGCTTGTTGATGTGGGAGGATTTTGTGGATCATCCAATGCGTAAGGATTACGTGGACCCGGACGATTTTGAATACGAGCCCACGCCGCACGACGAGGTTTTGAAAAGAGCCGAGGCGCATCGTGCTGCTCACCCGGAAGGGGGTGCGCGATGATTCGTCAGGCTGAGCCCGAGTCGACCCTGGTGCCGGAACCCGCGGGTTTTGGAGGTGCCACGTACGAGGTGCGGCCGAAGGATTCGACCGGCTCCACAGAGTCGGCTGACGGGGAGCTGCTGGAGGTGGCGATGGGCCCGCACCATCCCTCCACGCACGGGGTTTTCCGGATGGACGTGGTTTTGGACGGCGAGCGGGTGGTGAAGCTGAAGCCGGTCTTTGGCTATTTGCATCGGAACCACGAGAAGATTGCGGAGGGGACAACCTATCTGGCGTCGATGCCCTACACCGACCGGTTGGACTACTTTTGCTCGATGACCAACAACTGGGGATATGCGCTGGCCGTGGAGAAGTTGACTGGCATTACCCCGCCGGAGCGCGCTGAGTATTTACGGGTGATTATGGCGGAGTTGACCCGCCTGCAGAACCACGCCTGCTTGATTGGCTTTCTGGTGCAGGACCTTGGGGCGAGTGGCACTCCCCTGATGTATGCCTTTCGCGAGCGGGAGAAGATTCTCGACCTGTTTGAGTCGGCCAGCGGGGCCCGCATGATGTGCAACTACATGCGCTTTGGCGGTTGCCGCTGTGATGTGCCTGCAGGCTGGCTGGATGCGGCGAGGAAGGTGGTGGAGGCAACTCCCGCGTTCCTGGACGAGTATGAGCGCTTTCTGGCTGGTAACGAGATCCTCATGGCCCGGACACAGGGTGTGGGCTGCCTGAGCCCAGAATTGGCCGTGAGCGCGGGGATCACCGGGCCCATGCTCAGGGCGACTGGAGTGAATTACGACCTGCGCAAGGTCGACCGTTACGGGATTTACGACCGCTTTGAATTCAAGGTGCCGCTGGGAGACCACGGGGACGTTTACGACCGTTACATGGTTCGTGTGCTGGAGATGCGCGAGTCCGTGAAAATCCTGCGGCAGGCGCTGCGCGATATTCCGGAGGGGCCGATCGTGGATCCCAAGGTCAAGCTTCGTGGTTTCAGGCCCCCCGCAGGGGAGGTCTATGGTCGGGTTGAGGGGCCGAAAGGCGAGTTGGGTTTTTACCTGGTCAGCGACGGAAGCCCAAATCCATACCGCTATCGGATCAGGCCGCCGAGCCTGATCAACCTGACCGTATTGGAAGACATGTGTCTGGGGCATCTGGTGGCGGACGTAGTTGCGATTCTCGGCAGTGTGGATATTGTGCTGGGCGAGGTGGATCGCTAGTCGTTTTTAGAACAGTTAAATAGGAGCAACGCAGCATGTTGGGAGAAGGCATCATTCAAGGCATGGTCGAGACGGCCAGGAATCTGGTTGGGAGCTATGTTTCGGAGGACCGTCTTGTGACCGTGCAGTATCCTGAGGAGCAATCGCCCCTGCCGGAAAACTCACGCAGCTTTCCGTTTCTGGTTTTTGACGGTGATGATCCGATGGCGGGTCTCCGTTGTGTGGCCTGCCAGATCTGTGAAAAGGAATGCCCGCCAAAATGCATCTACATCGTCAAGGATACGGTCAAGAAGCCGGATTATGTCGGTAAGATGCAGTTCCAGCCGAAGGTGTTTGATATCGACATCTCGGTTTGCATGAGCTGCCAGATTTGCGTGGAGGTCTGTCCGTTTGATTCCATCAAGATGGACAATGACTTTGAGTTGGGGAACCAGGACCGTTTTGGCGGTCTGTTGCTGGACAAGCACGTGCTGGCGAAGTCCAACTCGTATTATCACAAGATTCACCCGACTGAGGCTGCGGAGGTAGACGGGCGGCTTCAGGCGGCGGCGGACAAAGTCAAGGCGGCGGCTGCGGCCAAGGCTGCAGCGGCGGCCAAGGCCGATGCCCCTGCCTCCAAGGGCTAATCAGGGACCTGACCAGCGGTTCAGGCGGTTGTCTTCGGTCCTGAGGTTTCGTTGGGTCCTCTGTATTTACGAAACGTCATTATACCCAGAACGATGAGCACAGCAGAAAAACATGTATTTCAGGCGGAAATCCAGCAGTTGCTGGAGATCGTAATTCACTCCCTCTACACCGACCGCGAGGTTTTTGTCCGGGAGTTGGTTTCGAATGCAGCTGATGCCTGCGAGCGGTTGCGCTTCCAGCAGGCCAGTGGCGGGGTTGAGGTTCATGATCCTGAGCGGACACCCGGGATTACGGTGAAGGTGGACAAGGAGGCCAACACCATTGTCATTCACGATGCGGGTGACGGGATGACACACGGGGAGCTGGTGGACAATCTGGGGACGATTGCGCATTCCGGCACCAAGGCGTTCCTGAAGCAACTGGCTGAAGCGAAGAAGAGCGGGGATGCGCATTTGATCGGTCAGTTTGGCGTGGGGTTCTACGCGGCGTTCATGGTGGCAAACAAGGTGACGGTCCGGACCCGGTCCTGGCGCAAGGAGGAATCGGGATGGCAGTGGGTGAGCGAAGGGGCCAACGGCTACGAGCTGTCCGAGTGTGGTGACCTGCCCCGGGGGACCGAGATCACTCTCTCCCTCAAGGAGGATGCGAAGGAGTTTGCGGATGCGAACAACCTGAAGCAGATCATCAAGCGTTACTCCAACTTCGTTCAGTTCCCAATCGAGGTGGATGGGGAAAGGGTCAACACCGTCCAGGCGATCTGGGCGCGTCAGCGCAGCGAGGTTAAGGAAGAGGAATACAACGAGTTTTACCATTTCATTGGGCATGATCCGGAGGATCCGACCTACCGGCTGCACTTCAACGCGGACGCTCCGCTGATGTTGCAGAGCGTTCTGTTTGTTCCTGCGCGGAACCTGGAATCGCTGGGAATGTTCCGCGCCGAGCCTGAGGTGCATCTTTATTGCCGCAAGGTGCTGATTGATTCCAAGGCGCAGGGCCTGTTGCCGGAGTGGTTGCGTTTCCTGCGTGGTGTGGTGGATAGCGAGGACCTGCCCCTGAACGTTGCGCGTGAGCGCATGCAGGATACCGGGCTGATGAAAAAGCTGAACCGTGTGCTCACGGGGCGGTTCATCAAGTTCCTCGATGAACAGTCGCAGAAGGACCCGGAGAAGTTCTCCAAGTTCCACAAGGAGTATCACCGCTTCCTCAAGGAAGGCGTGCTGAACGATTTCGAGCACAGGAGTGCAATCGGCAAGCTCCTGCGGTTCGAGAGCACCGGGGTCGATGCAGAGCAAACGACCTCGTTGTCCGAGTATGTCAGCCGGATGCCTGAGGCGCAGAAGGAGGTTTACTACCTGCCGGCCACCAGCCGCGAGGCAGTCGAGACGAGTCCTTACTATGAGGCCTGCAAGGCCTTGGGATATGAGGTGCTGATTCTGGGTGATCCGGTGGATGAGTTCGTGCTCGAGAGAATCGAGGAGCACGATGGCAAGAAGCTGGTATCGGCGGAGAAGGCCGACCTCAAGGTGCCTGGAGATGACAGCAAGCCTGGATTGAGCGAGGACGAGTCCAAGGGCTTGGCGGAGTGGTTGAAAGAGCGCCTCAGCAGCGCCATTGAGGAAGTCAAGGTGTCTGAGCGGCTCATAGGCAGCCCGGCGATGATCATGGACCGGGATCCGCATATGACGGCCACGATGCGTCGTACGCTGCGCGCATTACGCCAGTCCTCCGAGGTGGTGCCTCCGGATGGAGGTGGGCTGAACCTGGAGATCAACCCCAAGCACGAGGTCATCGTGCGGTTGAACGGGTTGCGGCAGAAGGACGCCGATCTCGCGGGCCAGATTGCTGAACAGCTGCTGGACAACGCACGCATGGCGGCTGGCCTGCTGGAGGATCCCCGCACCATGCTCCAGCGCATCAATACGCTCCTGCAGAAACTGCTCGAGAAGTAATATTTGGCTAAAGTCTGCCCCGTCGATCGCCGTCCAGCATTGATGGGGCTTTTTTTTGCCCCGGTTTCTTTATGACCATGAACAACCTTGTGCCTGAAGCCAGGCTGCCGCGCTGGTTCCAGATAATGCTTTCACTGTTCAGTTGCACAGCAGTCGGGATTGCTGCCACCACGGGCGGTGTGGATGCCTCCTTCAACCCGGGTAGCGGCAACCGGGGCGGTTTCGATTCGGAGGTGACGTCGATGGCGGTGCAGCCCGATGGACAGATCGTGGTCGCCGGCGCCTTTACAAAGGTCGGGACCACAGCGCGGATGGGGTTGGCGCGGCTAAATCCGGATGGAACGCTGGATGCCTCACTTGATCCCGCCGGGGGTCTGGTACGGTTAACCGAGACGGTGTTACTGGAGCCGGATGGAGACATCCTCATGGGCGGTTGGTCCGACACCTATGGCGGGCTGGCGCTGCCGTATTTGTCCAGGGCAGGGATCAATGGCACCCCGGATGCCTCATTTGTTCCGAACCCCGCGGATTTTTTGACTGACTGCCAGCTGCAGCCCGATGGGCGCATTCTTCTCTCCGGCTATTTCGGCCAGGTAGGCGGGGTTGGGCGTGCTTACATCGCACGGCTGCATCCTGACGGCTCGTTGGATTCCAGTTTTGATCCCGGCCTGGGACCGGACAGCTTCGTTTACACCATGGCGCTGCAGTCAGATGGCAAGATCGTGATCGCGGGGGATTTCACTGCGGTCAATGGTGTTACGCGGAACCGGATTGCGCGACTCCATCCCGATGGATCACTCGATCTGACGTTCGACCCCGGTAGCGGCGCCAACATGATCGTCTACGACCTTGAGCTGCAACCCGACGGCAGGGTGATCGTGGGAGGCTGGTTTGATCAGTTTGGAGGCAGCGAGCAATACTTCCTCGGACGGCTCATGGAGGATGGAACACCGGATTCCGGCTTTTCGCCCCACATCGACCCGGCCATCGGGCAGGTGTTGTCGGTGAAGGTGCAACCCGATGGCAAGGTGCTGGCTGCCGGCCAGTTCTGGACGGTGGAAGGAGTCTCGCGGCAGTGTATTGCCCGGTTCCTCCCGAATGGTGCGCTTGACCTGGACTTTGACCCCGGAACTGGTCCGGTGGAGGACTCCAAATCCGGTCTGCTACCGATGATCCGGGAGATCGCGTTACAGCAGGATGGCTATGTTCTGGCTGGGGGACGGTTCATTGAGTTCGACGGTGTGAAGCTAAACCGGATGGTGAGGCTCGTGGGGGACCAGGGTGGAGCAGTGCAATGGGTAGAGAATTCGGCAACGATTGGCTCCGACGCCACCGAGGCATGGATCGAAGTCAGTCGCACGGGTTCCACCGCAGGCCCGGTCTCGGTCGACATCGGCGTGCTGGCTGCATCAGGAGCTGTGGTCGGGGTCGACTTCGCTCTGGAGAGTTCCACGGTGGTTTTTCAGCAGGGTGAAATGACGGCAAGCATGAGGGTTTCCATTCCGTCCGGCGGGATGACGGGGAACGATGCGCAGGTAACGCTGGCACTCGGCAACCCGCTGGGTGGCATCCTGCTTGGAGCAGCGCAAACCCTGAATCTAAGCCTGACCGCCCGGAGTGTGGTCGAGGTCGTGCCGCCAGAATTCACTGATGTTCAATTGGATACCGCGGGCGGCGGGCTGACGCTCAGCGTGGACACGACTTCTCCGGGTGATTACACCCTTCAGAGTTCAGTGGATTCGGCTCAGTGGTCAGACCTGCAGACACTGACCGGCCCGGGGCAGCTGGTTTTTGAAGTAGCACCCGAGCCGGGGAGTGGCGTGCGCTTCTACCGGATACGGAGGTAGAGCTTGCGTGGTTCGATGAGACGGATCGGACCGCTTTGCCGAATGCCAAGACAACATGGAAGTGGGGCGCATCTTTACGGGCGGAAGCTGAGTGCCGTCTCGAAGAGTGCGGTGATATTTTGGGGAGGCACGTTGGCCTGGATATTGTGGATGGGAGCGAAGATGTAGCCGCTGTTGGGGGCGAGAGTTTCGATATTTCGCCTTGTTTCTTTGGCGACCTCCTGTGGTGTTCCGTGGGTGAGGGTGGTTTGCGGGTCACAGGAACCGCCCCAGAAGACGAGTTGGTTACCGAACTCGCGTTTGAGGATGGCGGGGTTCATGCCGACGGCGCTGGTTTGAACGGGATTCAGGCAATCGACACCCATTTGGATGATGACGGGGAGGAGAGGCAGGATGGCGCCGTCGGAGTGGAGCAGGATTTTCCACGTGGTGTTGGCGTGGATCCAGTCGAGGCCTTCCTTGTAGGCAGGGGCAACGAGGTCACGGAACATTTTTGGCGAGAGGAAGGGGGCATTTTGGGTGCCGAAATCGTCGCAGATTTGGAGGACGTGGATTTGGTTCCCGACGGCGGCGTGGAGTTGCTTGAGATGATCGAGCCAGGCATCGACGAGTTTGCGATAGAGTTGTCGTACGTAAGTGGGTTCGGACGCGAAGGTGATCATCCAGTTTTCGAACCCGCCGGTGCCGAGGCCGTAGAAGAGTTCGTAGGGTGGGCCGAAGGGGGCGACGATGGCTTTGTCGGTATTGTTGAAGAGGGAGTTGGCCTGCTGGTGGTAGTGGTCGAAGACTTCGGGGGCGAGCCGGGGTGGTTCCCAGGTGTCGAGGTCGGGGTGAGTGGCTCCGGGGTATTGTTCCAGGCGATCGAAGTAGAAGCCATTGTGGGGCATGCGGGCCACGGGCCGGTTGTTGCGGAAGAGGACGAGGCTGCCGTCGGGTTCCTGCACTGGATGGTATTCGCCGGGAACCTGGACGGGGGTGCCATCGAAGAGAGTGGTGGTTTTCCAGGCACGGTGGGGGATGCCAAAGGCGATGTCGGGGCGGTAGAGGCCGACGCAGTCGGCGCCGAGACGGTCGGCGACGTCCTGGTCGATTTCGGCGAGCATCTGGAAGAGGTCGAAGACGCGGGCTGGTTTGGGTGAGGGGAGGTTGAGGTGTTGGCGGAGGAGGTGGTAGGCGATGACCGCGATGCCGGACTGGCGGGTGCCGCCGAAGTCAATGGGGATCCGGTCGGTGGGTTGGTGGTTGAGGGCGGCGAGGATGCGTTCGCGGGAGGTCATGGTTTGCTGCATTCATCGCATGTGGGGGGCTGGGGGGGCAAGGGGCGCGCGAAGCGCTGCACGCTTCCCGTGGGAGCTGAGGGGTGAGGCCTGGGAGATCGCAGGTGGGATGTGGGATATCGCAGATCGCAGATCGTAGATCGCAGATGGAATATCGGGGGGGCGGACAGATTCGACAGATCGGTCTGATGCGGGTGGCGAGGGGTGGGCAAACTGGCGGGGGGGGTGGGAGTGTTGGAGACATGGTCCGTGGCCCACTGTTTTTGCCTACAATCTTTTTGCCTTAACCCTGCGTTGGGGGTTGGATGGCGGGACCATGAGATCATTGTTGGCGGGCTTGGTGTGTATTTGTCTGGTGCCGGGGATGTTGGTCGGGGGAGAGGCGGACGAGCGGTTGAGCGCGGCGTTCCAGGAATATTTGGACGGGTGGTTGAAGGAGCGGCCGTTGGCGGCGACACAGCTGGGGGAGCATCGGTATGACGATCGTCTGGAGGATTTGAGTGCGGCGGGGCGGGAGCGTTTTACAGCGTTTGTGCGTTCGACGCTGGAGGCCTTGCCGGAGCGGGTGGACCGGTCGGGATTGTCGATGGATGGGGCGATAGACTACGCGATCTTCCAGCACGAGTTGGAGCGTGAGTTGTGGCTGGAGGCGAACACCGATCCGTGGTCGGAGGATCCGCGGATTTACAGCGGTTTTATTGCCGACAGCGTTTATCTGCTTTTGACGCAGAGCAGCCTGCCCCTGGAGACGAATGTGGCGAATGCGCTGGCGCGGATGCAGCGGGTGCCGTCGGTGCTGGCGGCGGCGCGGCGGAGTCTGGGCAGGCCGCCGCGGGTGCACACGGAGACGGCGATCCGGCAGAACCTTGGAGCGATAGGGTTCTACGAGGGCGGCCTGGGTGAACTGGTTGGGGGCAGTGCCCGGCGCAGTGAGCTGGAGGCAGCGGGGCGGGAGCTGGCGGCCGCGCTGCGGGAATACCAGACCTTTCTGGAGCAGGATGTGTTGCCGCGTGCGGATGGCGAGTGGCGGTTGGGGAAGCAGAAGTTTTCCCGGAAGCTGGAGTTATCGTTGGACGCCGGGCTGAGTGCGGGGGAAGTCCTGGTGGAGGCGGAGCGGGAGTATGACCGTGTTCGCGGCGAGATGTATGTGATCTGTCGTCAGCTCTGGAGCCGGTATTATGCCGACAGGCCGCTGCCGGCGGATGACGAGTCGGGGAGGCAGCAGACCATGGCGTGGGTGTTGACGGCGGTGGGGAGGGACCATGGTGAAGCGGCTGATTTGACGCGGGATGTCAGTGCGATTGTGGAAGGGTTGAAGACGTTCATTCGGGAGCGTGACATTCTTCGGCTACCTGAGCCGGACCAGTGTGCGATTATTGAGATGCCGGAGTTTCAGAGGGGAAATTCGACGGCATATCTGAATCCGGCGCCGCCTTTGGATCCGACGGGGGGCAGTTTTTATGCCGTGAGTCCGCCGCCGTCCGACTGGTCGGAGGAGCGGGTTCGGAGCTATCTGGAGGAGTATAACCGCAACATGCTGCATATCCTGAGCATCCATGAGGCCTATCCCGGGCATTATGTGCAGCTGGAGTATGCGAACCGTCATCCGTCGATGATCAGGCGCGTGTTGGCCTCGGGTCCTTTTGTGGAGGGGTGGGCGGTGTATACCGAGCAGATGATGCTGGACCAGGGCTATGGTGAGGGGGATCTGCCGTTGAGGTTGACGCAGCTGAAGTTCTATTTGCGCGCGGTGATCAATGCCTTGCTGGACTACCGGATGCATTGCACGGAGATGACCGATGAGGAGGCGTTGGCGTTGCTGATGCACGGCGGCTTCCAGAGCGAGGGTGAGGCGCGACTGAAGGTGATCCGTTCGAAGCAGAGTTCCGGTCAGCTTTCGACCTATTTTGTAGGGCGCATGGCGTTGTATCGGCTGAGGCAGTTTGCGCAGCGTGAGCAGGGCGAGGCGTTTTCGCTGGGGCGGTTTCATGAGGCGATGCTGGCGCACGGCAACGTTCCGCCGAAGTATTTGCCGGAACTGGTTCGGCGTCGGTTGGCTGAGCCCAGGTGAGCCTTTTCCAAGGAGAAACGATGTCGAAACAAACAAGCCCAGCGGGGAAGGGGAGGCGGCGCATGATGTGGGCGGCGCGGCTGCATGGTCCGGAGGATTTGAGGTTGGATCGGGTGGAGCATCCGGGCGAGCCGGGGCCCGCGGAGGTGTTGTTACGGGTACGGTCCACGGGCATTTGCGGGAGCGATCTCCACAGCTATCTGGATGCCCGGATCGGGGATACGCCGGTGACCTCGCCTTTGGTTCTGGGTCACGAGTTTTCGGCTGTGGTCTCAGCCGTCGGGAGTGGGGCGTTGGATGGCCTCAACCAGCCGCTCAAGGTGGGTGCGCGCGTGGCGGTGGATCCGGCCCAGCCTTGCGGGCATTGCGAGCTCTGTGAGCAAGGGCATCCGAACTTGTGTCCGGAGGTGGCGTTTTGCGGGTGTCATCCTTATGGCGGTAGTTTGTGCGAATGGATGTTGATGCCGGCGCGTTGCTGCTTTCCATTGCCTGATCGAGTGACGGATGAGCAGGGGGCGTTGCTGGAGCCTCTTGGGGTAGCCTTACATGCCGTGGATTTGGCGCATTTGCGGGTGTGGCAGAGTGTGGCGATTCTGGGAGCCGGGCCGATCGGTTTATTGCTGCTGCAGTTGGCTTTGAGGGCCGGGGCGGATCGTGTGTTTATGGCGGACCGTTTGCCGTGGCGGCTGGCGCAGGCAAAGAAGCTTGGAGGCATCCCTCTGCGGATTCCGGAGGGGCAGCGCGTGGCAGAGGTGCATCAGCTCACGGGCAGGCGCGGAGTGGATGTGGTATTCGAGGCGGCGTGGGGTGAGGATACGGTGGCTGAGGCCGCTGAGATGGCCCGTGCGGGGGGACGGTTGGTGCTGGTGGGTATTCCGTCGGGGAATGGTTGTGAGCTGAAAGCTTCCACTGCGAGGAGAAAGGGGCTGAGCGTGGTGTTTAGTCGGCGGATGAAGCATGTGTACCC
The DNA here is from genome assembly GCA_049451415.1 of Limisphaerales bacterium. Classification (GTDB taxonomy): domain Bacteria; phylum Verrucomicrobiota; class Verrucomicrobiia; order Limisphaerales; family JAHDYP01; genus JBMTVN01. The sequence goes on from JBMTVN010000013.1 coordinate 20,330, forward strand.
GCGGTGCATCCGCCTGGCGGAATCCGGGGCGGTAGATTTGGGCGCCCTGGTGAGTCATCGGTTTTCCCTGCGACAGGCTTCCGGAGCGTTTGCCATGAACGCAGCCTATCGGGAGCGTGTGCTCAAGGCAGTGATCAAGAGCTGACCCTGTGACGCGGCCCCCAGAAGGACCTCATCGGGGTCCGCTCTGGGTATGGGATATGGTCAGGGGGGGTGGAGGCATGGAGTGTTTCGAAACCTGGTGGAGGGATTACCCCAAATATCACCCGTACAGGGTATGTTTCGGTTGGGGTGGCTTGTGTACGCTCGCCGCCGGGCTGCAATTCCCGGCCTTGGTCACCTGTTGCGCGCCGTGTGGTTAGCGGAGCTAACATCAAGGTGTAGTGGATTTTATGAATGCAACTTTCAGTTTGCGGCTTTGCTCCGTTGTTTTCGTCGTGGGAGGCTTGTTGTGCTTTCTGGGTCTCAGTTCATTGCATGCTGCCGGGTTGACTCAGTCTCTGGACCTTCAGGTCGGCTGGAATGCCGTGTGGTTGGAGGTTGAGCCCCGGGATGCTGAGGGTTCGCTGATGACAGCCGGGGATGTGTTCGCCCATGCGGCCATCGACAAGGTGGCCATTCAGTCATTGCCTGTGGGGACGGCCGAGTTTTCCACGGACCCTAAGCAATTGTCCAATCAACCGGGCTGGCTTGTTTGGTCCAGAGACTCCAGTCTGGGGTCGGGGCACTCGGATACGATCAACATCAGGGGGAACCAAGCGTATCTGGTGCATGCCAGCAGTCCGTTAACTCTGGCGGTTTCCGGGAACGTGAAGTTTTTTCGTCCGCGGCTTGAGCTGGGCAGTTACAATCTGCTGGGATTTAGCGTCAGCACGAACGGTGGCCCTACTTTTCAGTCGTTATTGGGGCCGGGGCGGTTCCGGTTTGATAGCCCGCTTGGGGGTGGTTCACCCATCAAAAGACTGGATGGTGGCGCAAACTGGGTGGACGTGCTGCAGACGGAGCAGGTGAAGGCCGGCGAAGCCTACTGGATCCACTTTCCCCTAGATTTCCATTCTGTTGATTACGCCAACCCCGTGGCGGTGAGTTTTGCCGGATGGCAGCAGGGTGGCTTGGATTTCGGATCCGCGCCTCCCAGCGTGACTGTGACCAATCCCGCTATTCCCTCTGCGGCAATCTGGCTCAGTCCGGCGGAGTTGACCTTTTCCAGTTTGGAACGTGAAGGGGGTACGGATCGTAGGGTCACGTTGGCAAAGCTTGATTCCGCGGCAGACTTCGAACTCTACAGTGTTGTGCGTGTGCCGGATCAGTTGGCCTGGCAGACGGATCCTTCCGTGGGTGTGCTGGGGAGCTGGACTTTGGATCCGCTGGATCCGGCCCAAAGCCGCACGATTACCCTCGGGTTGTATCGCGACTGGGATTCTGAGGGCTACTACCGCGAGCAGCTTTACCGGATCGAGGTTCAACTGGATGGCGGCTCTGCCTATTACTATCTGCCAGTTTCGGCGGTGAATTTTGAAGCCACTCCTCTGGATTCCTCGCCTGCCGATGGTTCCAAGTTCGCGGGTTTGTGGGTGGGGACGGTCACCGCGCAGGCCGTCACCGGCCTCACCGAGACGAATTCACCTGTCAACGTTACTGCTTCCCGTGCGCAGTTGCGGATGCTGATACACGTGGATACCAACGGCGTGCCGGTTCTGCTCTCGCATGTGATGCGCATGCAGACCAAGACCGCTGATCCTTCGGTTTTGCCTGAGGAGGTTTTAATTCTCGATGAGGCTCAGATCCCCTACTACGAGGGCATTCTGGAGCGGGGGGGCAAGAGGGTGGGTATCCGGTATGAGACCGTGGCCTTTGACATGCCGCGGGACAACAGTCGGGGGGCTCAATCTGATGAGTTCCTGCTGACGGTTTACGATTCTGAAGGCGGGATTACTGACGGTGACGTCTACGATTACCTTGCTGGGCAGGAAACCAGGCCGCCTTCTCTCAACGAGGTTTATCATGACAGCTGGGGGTTGAGCGGCGATTTCGGGCCGGGCAACGTCATTCGGACCGGCGAGAACCCGTTGCGTTTGGACGCCTTTCATCGCACCAATCCGTTCCGCCACGCCTATCATCCGCAGCACGGGGCTGGATATAGCATTACCCGGTCCCTGACGATTGCATTGGACGGGGAGTATCAGGCTGGCTCCGATCGCTTGACCGGCACGTATCAGGAGACGACCACTGGTCTTTCCACCCATGATCTAGAGGCTCGAGGAACCATTGTGCTCCGGCGTGCCAGTTTTGTTGACCAGCTCCGGTGACGAGGAAACCGAGGCGACCTGAGATGAGAACCCCGCTTTTCCCCAACCTTTTTCGCATGAGTAATTCCATCTTCGCACTGCGTCGGGCCGTTTGCCTGGCAACGGCATCGCTGGTGATGTTTTCGCCATCGGTCGGCGCATGGGAATATTTCTATTCCCCGACGGCGACCCAGTTGGATTCAGTTTATTTTAATGGTTCAGCGAGCGTGGGAGAGGACTCCTTCCTGTTGACCCCCAACACCGCGAGCCAGCAGGGTTCCATCGTTATCGACAACCTTCCCAAGACACCGATCAAGGGGTTTACGGTTGAGTTTGGAATACGGATGTATAACCCCGGCGGGACGATGGCTGATGGCATCAGCTTCGGATTCGGGCCTGGCATTACCACGAGCTCGGTATCCAGCGAGAAGGGTATTTCGACCGGGCTGGCAGTGGCCTTTGACTCCTACGTGAACACAAGTCCAGCGGACCCGTCCTGGGTGCCGGGGGTTAGCATTCGATGGAATGGGGTGGACTTGGCGACCCAGAAGACCTCGTTTTTCAACGAAAACAAGGGCAGTGAGATTTTTCATAATGCAACCATTACGCTTGAGCCACCGAAGAACCCCGGGGGGCTTTCGGTTGTCACCGTGGAGTATGGGGATGTTGTAGTATCCGCTCAGATCGAGTATGCGCCGAGCGCTGACCAGACGTGGCGGATGATCTTCTCCGGTCGCACGGGTAGTTCCACCTCTGAGCAATCAATCGATGAGATTCACATTGAGGCTGAGGCCGTGGAGCTGACCGTTTTGAGCCGTTACGGTCGAGGTCAGTCGGTCCCGGTTGCGGGAGTTCAGGCGCAGACTCCTTTTGACTTCACGCTCGATCCTGCTGCGGACACTTCGGGGTTCCTTCTATTCAATGGATCGGCAACTCAGGAGCCTGACTCTTTTCTTCTTACTCCGGGGCAGTCCGATCAGGAGGGTGCCTTACTTCTTCATGGGATACCTCAGGGGCGGATGGAAGAGTTCACTGCCCGGTTCGGCCTGCGTCTGAATGAGTCCTCCTCCAGCCCGATGGCTGATGGCGTGAGTTTTAATTTTGGGCCTGGCATTGAGCTGGACGCCCTTCTGGATGAGGCTGGTGTGACTAACGGCCTTGCGATCAGTTTCAACACCTACAACGACGGGGGAGAGCCATCATGGGTTCCGGGGATGGCCATCTTGTGGAATGGAGAGGTGCTTGCCAGCACCAATATATCCAGCCTCTTTGAGAGCGGCAGGAGCAGCGACATCTTTCATGATGTCGTAATTTCGCTCCAGCCGACCCCGGGGGGAACTGAAGCATGCACTGTCACGCTGGATTACCAGGGGGTGGGTCTTGCTGCGCAGATTCCCTTTGCTCCGGTCACCAATGAGTTGTGGAGGGCTGCCTTTGGTGCGCGGACGGGTGGTTTGTCCTCTGAACAAGCGATTGATCGCATTCAATTGAACGGCACCGTTTCCCGCCCGTTGGTCCCGGCTGAACCGGCAGGGGATCGGCTTACACCCGTGGTAGGCTTCCACGAGGTTACGCAGAAAACCCCGACCCTCTTTCAAGCGCCGGAATTTGTCTACTTGGACCAGTATCGTCGCGAGCTTGACCCTACACCGGATAACATCTCTTCGCTGGCTCATTATCGAGCTCGTCTTGATAACCCTGCTGCAACGGTCACACCTTCCGGGGGTGCGGCCTATGGCATTGCCAATGGCACCAGCCTCAGCATCGATCGTGACACCACGGTTACCTGGCATTGGGTGGTAGACAATCTGGCTGAGGTTGATTCTGGAACCTCCACGGTTTCCGATCTTTCGGCCACGGACATTACTGATGAGGCCCATGTAGATACCCTGGGGCGGCGGTTCCTGACTCCCGGGAGCACCGGATTTGATTCGTTGGTGTATCGTTCTGTGCAGGCTTCTGTTCAGGCCAATGCCCGTTTTGGTTCTCGCGGCTACGTCATGGAGAATGCGCCCAACTCTCCGGAGCATTTCCTGGTTTTGTCTGGTGAGGGAGACTACTTCAGGTCGCTCGAGCTGCCTTCAGGAACCAGGGAAGCATACACCATTGAGTTTTGGGCCCGACGCAATGTGACTCCTGAGGCTTTCGATCAGGTGGTGTTCGGCCTGGGTTCTTCGGGTGGTCCCGGTCAGCGTTTGTTGGTTGGGTTTGGCAGCGACACCGGCTTCTACATTGAGGACGGCAGCCAACGTATTTCAGCCCTGCCAGGATGGACAGACGAGGAGTGGCATCATTGGGCTGTGGTTTATCGTGGGACTGGGGCTACCAACAGTCTGGCCCTTTACCGCGACAGTGTCCTGATCGAGAGCTCGACTGCATTACTGGAGCCATTCCGCGGTGAAATGGTGGCCACCGTGGGTGCCAGGGCGGTGGGAGACGACGCTACGGCTTTCTTTTCGGGTGGTGTGAATAATGTTCGTGTCTGGAACAGCGCGCTCGATAGAAACAGCATCAGGACTGCGCTGGCCACGAGGGAATATGGTCCGACCCCCGGTTTGATACTCGAGCTGCCTTTCGACGAAACCTCCGTTGCACCTTCCCCCGGTGTTCACGTAGAGCATTTCACCTTCCCGGCTGGAGCACTGGAGGGTCGCCTGACTTTTGAGATCTGGGAAGGTCTTTCCACCTCGGACAACAATCTTGATACCACGCTTCTGGCCGCGCCCGACTACCCAGATTCTCCCTCGCTGTCGACCCACACGACAGCCTTCGACTCCCGTCCGATCTACCCGGATGATTCACATGATGGATATGGCGGTCGCATGTCAGGCTGGATCACCCCGACAGAGACCTCCGATTACACCTTCTTCCTGAGGAGCGACGATACTTCCCGCCTGTTTATTAGTCCGGATGACAATCCACAAAACATGGTGCTCGAGGCCTATCTGGATAGTTGGACGGATGTGTTTTCAGAGCCCGGTGCCTCCAACACGACTCGCGTGATTCATCTCGAGGCGGGCAAACGATATGCCATAGAGGCGATTTGGAAGGAGGGTTTGGTTGGCGACTTTTGCCAGGTTGCCTGGCGCATGGCGGGTGATACGACTCCTGCCAACGAGCTTCTTCCGATCTCGGGGGATTATCTCTTGGCCCCTACATTTCAGCTTCCTCATCTCTCACAGTTGCAGAGCTCTTCCCTGGTCAAACAATACACGACCAATAATTTTCTGCTGCCCTCCACGAACGATGTTCCTTTGCAGGCTGAGGGGTACGGATCGGACGCCTGGTACCATCGCTCCCGGATTGTTACTCCCGCCAGCGGGCGTTACACCTTTTCTCTTTCGTCCAGTGGGCCAGCGCAGTTCCGGATTGACGGTCACCTTCTCATTGACATGCAGAGTCTCAACGGGATTGGGACAGGCAGTATCGCACTTTCTCCGGGCAGCCATGTTATTGAGACATTGATGATGGACTATGGTGGCGAGCGATCGCTTTCCCTTAGCTATTCCTCGGATATCCAGGCGATGCCGCTTGCATCCATTCCGGACTCCAGTCTTCTGGTTACGGCTTCAGACCTGCTGGCGCAGGGGCAGGTTACTTCGGTGTCGACTGAGGGCAGTGGTCTGGTGTTTGTGGCGGAGGGTTTCGAGGAGTTGTTTTCGCCGGATACCGCAGTTGGAACCATGGAGGGCGCGATTATGCCCGGATTCCGCTTGGGCTTGACCTCCATTGAGGGCGGGCAGAACACCGTCCAGATCGATCCCATCGGCAAGGCACCTTTGGATGACTGGCGGCGGGTGTTCTGGAATTGGAACAAGGAGTTCCTTTTTCAGGTGGGAGTGACTTGCTCGGACGAGAGCGGCATCGAATCCGTGAGTCAGTTGCCTTACTTCGCTGGTGAGGTGTCGGAGGCTAATGTGGATGGCAGCACCAGCGATGCTGCCGCGCCGCTGGGCGCCGGGGTGGTCAACGTGCTGGATCTTTGGTTGAGGGAGGGGGAAGTGCTTACGGTGGGGACAGTGAACCGCACCGTAGACCGCAGGTATACCCTGTCTGGCATCACCGGAAACCTGAACTTTTTCAGCAGCGTTGGTGTGAACAATCTGGTCGATGGGTTGCGCAACGGACAGGTGACGAGGCAATACACTTTTCCCGGGGTGTTCGGTCCGGGCAACCTGAATTTCAGTTACGGCCGGACCATCCACCGGATCAATTTGGCTCTGGGCCAGGGATTTGATGTTTCCTCGCTGGCTTCAGCCAATTCCGGTCTCTACCCCGAGTTGCCCGTCGGTTCGAGCAAGCTGGCGGTCACTGTGGCCGGTCCTTCGGCGAACGATTCGAGCCCACCGGAGGACGGCCCTCCCCCGGGGGGCAGTCTTTCTGGCTGGGAATGGGACTACGTGAGCAAGACATGGTATCCCACCAAGCCAGGCATATTCACCCTGACCTGGCCTGATGTTACGGGCTACACGAACACCATCAAGGTGACCGCTGGTTTTCCGGGTGATTCCGTGGTTCGGAGCGGATTCCTGGGGTTTGAGAACAAGGACGGGTCACGTCAGGGAATCACGGATGGGCAATTACTTTATCTTTCCACAAACACCTTTCCCGAAGTGATTGCCCCGTATCCCGGGGCGCCGAGGTCTCATTACACCTACAACCTGCCGCCCGATGGCGCTGCTCCGGCTCCGGCCGATCTGGATCCGTTCGCCACGGATGACTGGTATTTCAAAGATCTGGCATTCGCCGAGAACAATACGGCCCAGCTGGTCGGCACCAAGGTTTTCACGGATACCCTGCCGGCGAACCGGTCGGTGGTGGTCTTTACCCGTCGGACGGATCCGCAGCAGGCGGCCACAGGGAACATGAGCATGGAGACTGTGACCGTGCGTGTGGTGAACGTGACTGAGGAATCGGATGAGGCGGATGCTCTAGTGGCTGAGCGGGTCCAGTCTGATGCGGATGGTGCCGGTTTTCTGTCCGGTGCGATTAGCCCGCTTTCGAAGAACTACAACCCGGCGATCTACAATTTTGGTGCGGCGGTGGGTGAGTGGGGACCGGTTTATCCTGTGAACGATTCCGAGGCATCCGAGCAGCCCTTGATCGTGGGCTGGTATCAGAATACCCAGTCAATCGGTGCGGCGGAACCTCCGACATATCAACCCATCATTCACACCGAATACACCGTGAGCTGGCCGGATGCCGGGAATTCCGAGACGCCGGTGATTTATCTTTCCAGTCAGATGGGTAGTGAAGGGGTCGGGCAGGGGGTGTCCGTCACCGATGAGCCGAATTACCAGATGATCTGGGATCCTGAGCTTTACGACAGCCTGGTAATCTATAATCAGCCGGATCGTGGTGCCATCGGCTACAATCCCAACGAGGAGCATGCATTTATAGCCTCCTCGAAGGCTTATCAGCTCACCGGTGATCCGCGGTTTGATCTCGGCCAGTCAGCGGCGTTTGCCCTGCAGAACGGACTGAACAGTTTCGGGGGCGGCACGGAATACACGTCGGAGCCTTTCGTGCTGGTTCAATACAGCACGCCTGGAGCGGCCACGGCCAGCGATGCCTACGGTATGCAGGCTTATGCGGTTCTGACTGTGCGCACGAACGAATCGTCTCAACCGTTTCCCCACACCGATCCGGAGACGCATACCATCTTTGACGTGGAGGGAGGCGTTTTGCCGCAACCGTCCAACCCGACCTATGACTTTTCCTACGTGGCCTTTGCCGGTCAGCCGGTCGTGGCGCCTTACCCCCTGAGCCTCGCCATCGGCAACGTGGTGTTGACGAATACGCTTGGCGGTAACATCGCCTTCGTTCGTGAGGGAGTGACGAATATGCAGAGATCGCTCTGGGAGGATCGAACCGGTAATCGTTGGACGGTGTCGGGTGGCGGCCGCTTTTTCCAACGCTACTGGTATCCGTCACAACCCGGTTTCTGGGTGGGCGACGAAGCGGTGCCCACGGGTACTCCCGTGGCCTGGGCGCCTGAGAAAGTCGAGCAGGGGGATTGGGAGGCGTTCACTGATCCAACCACCTTGGCTGCGGCGTCGCTTTATGAGACTTACTGGGGCAGCGGATATCCGATACTGAAGAAGGGGGAGACGCTGACCTATGCCGGTGGCGAGTATGTGCAGGACCATCCCTCTAGCCCCGGTTTGCCTGCCGTGGTGGACATGGCTTCTGTCGAGGTCGTCTACGATGATCGTACGCCGTCCATGATGCTGCAGGAGGCTGCCGATGTGGCAGAGGGGCAGCCTTTCACGGAATCCTCCGTTCGAGTCACACGCCCGCTGGACCGCCTTGCAGCGCATCTCGCGCAGGCTGAAATGCCGGATACTCTCCAGCCTTCGAACCCGGCCAAGGTTCTGGTTGCCGGGAGCCGGTGGTATTTCAAGGACCTGGATGCCTCACTGGGCAAGCGGTTCTACTATGATTCGCTGGCCGGCCAGTTGGTGTTTCGTGGACTATTGAATAATCTCGAGAGTGGGGATCCTGACCTCACGCAGCAGCCGGTTCAACCGTATGTGCTCCAGCCGAATTTTCTCACCGAGGAGGATGTCGAGGTTCTCCTTGAGCTTCCGGGAGAGGACAACGAGGCCTGGACCGAAGCGGTGGAAAGCCTTTATGAGGCCTCCATCACCGAGTTTACCACGGAGGAGGATTTCGGTTTGGGTGTGGTCGACCCGGGCTCCAGACCCGACCTCGTCAGTGTGCCGTTCTATGAAGAGGACGATCTCGTTGAAGTAGCGGCCAGCGGCGTGGGAGAGGTGGTTCCCTTAAGTAGCCTCGGGGTGGGGTCAGCCGTGGTGGCAACCCCGGAGTTCCTGACATCCCAGCCTGAGGGTCCGGAGTATGTGGTTCTGGCGGAGAATAACGATCCGGGGACCACGGGTGTGGTGGCCCTGCACATCATCCAGCTAACTGAGGAGCGCTATCGTGGTTCGGTGGAGGTGCTGACACCGCAGGATCCTTTCAGTGAGAACATCAACCTTCAGCATACGGGTGACTTTGGCGGCAACACTGCCGAGATCTACTACCAGTGGTGGATCCATGAGGTGACGCAGCTGAGCCAGATATCCTCCCCTGACGACTCAAGCTCGCCGACTGCCGCCGGGTGGCAGGTCTACCAGCAGGGGCTGGGGTTGAACTCCATTAACTTTGAGGGTGATCCGGTGACAGCGCTTGCGGACAAGTTTTTCTTTGTGCGCTATGGGGCTGAGGAGGAGTTAATGGAAGCGGCTGAGGGGAACGAGCCTGCGGCGGGGATCGTGGCGGATGCGAGTTGGCGGAATGTCCTGCCTGGCGATTCGAATCCGGATTGGGCTTCCGTACCGGAGGAACCTGTTCCGTTCCAGTGGGCGGGGGCGGCCAACTCGCCGCAGCTGCAAGCTGACGGCAGCAGGCGGTATTTGCCCCAACTCGTGATGGGCTGGGTGAAGCGCGTGCTCGACCAGGTTAATCTCTATGAGGCCCGCTACTCGGCCACCTTCAGCGGTGATGCTCCTGCCACTTATTCGAGCATGTTGATGGAGGCGGGCGGACCGTACATAGGTGATGTGGCCCTGAATGCAGACAAGAACAGCCTGGAGAACGTGGGATTGATCCAGCTTTACGAGACTGTCCTTGGACGGGCCAAAGAACTGAGTGCATTGCCGAGCGATCCTGACGTCGATTCCGGCGATCCGGGGACGGATCAAGCGATCCTGCTGGCGGCCACGCGCCTGGCGTTTCTGTATCAATTGCTCGGTAGTGAAGCGTTTGCTGATGCGCAGAACTTCGTGGTGCCCCAGCCGGCAGCTTCGTCTTTGGGACTTTCGATGGAAGCGTTCGCCTTCAAGAACCAGGTGGCCAATCCTCAGGATGAAGAGTTGGCGCTGTTGCGCGGCACGGATTTCATCAAGGCCTATCCGGCGTTCAACCGGCTTTTCTGGAATTATTTCAAGGCCGATGGCGAAGCCTTCTACAATGCGACCTACAACATTCAAGATCTCAACGATGACGGCCTCATCGATGAGACGGATGCCGCATTGCAGTATCCGATGGGGCATGGGGATGCGTGGGGCCACTACCTCTCATCGATTGAGATGCACTATGAATTACTCCGGCGTCCCGGCTACGGGTGGCTGGCGCAGTCGGAGCTTTACTCACTGCTGGGGAATGTCCTGCCGGTGGATTATCTGGACGAAAAGACCTTTGCCACCATCGCGGCTGACAAGGTGCGTGCCGGTGCGGAGATCATCAAGGCTACCTACCGCGATGCGTATGTTTCTGATCCCGACGGGCAATGGCAGGGGTATGAGGATACCGTGGAACCATCGCGTGCCTGGGGTGTATCTGAATGGTCCCGACGCGTAGGACAGGGGGCATGGTTCGACTGGATGGCGGCCAATGCGGTGACCCCGGCTACAGCTTCCGCCACGGCGGAGGGGCTGGATCGGATCGACCGTGCCACGACGCTGGCTGAGACCGCGTCCGTGGCTGCCGGACTGAACGAGGTTCAGGAGATTGTTGACCAGGTGAACCGCGGGCTTAACCCGCTGGGATTGGATAGCGGGGCGATGGCTTTCCAGGCGGACCCGTATTATGACGGGACCGATTGGGAACGTGTGCCGCCATTCAGGCAGAGTCTGGACAAGGCCATTGGAGCGGCCAGGAACGCGGTGGCGGCCTATGAGTTCGCCAGTCAGGCGGAGGAGCAGTTGAAACGCGTTGCCGATGACACTCGTGTTTTACAGGAGCAGGCCATTTTGCAGGACTTGGACTACAAGAACAGGCTGATCGAATTGTATGGCACGCCATATCAGGGTGCGATCGGGCCGGGGCAGGTGTTCGCCGAGGGCTATACCGGTCCGGACACCCTGACTTACATGTATATCGATGCGGTTTCTCCGGACGGTATCCTGCCTGAGGTTGTGGGGGGGCAGTTCGTTTGGGAATCCAATCTCGATGACATCCAGATCACCGCAGAAGCTTTGGATTTCGATGTGATCGAGTTCGATGCGCCTGCAAGCAGTGACCTTTTCGATGGCTTTTACCTGCCGGATGGGGATTTCGGTGAGTTGATTTTGAACACTCCCAACCACATCGAGACTGGTGGGGACAACGACACGGTTTTGTATACTCTGCTTCCGATATCAGAGACCGCGGATTATGCATTTCAGGCTCCGTCGAGCTGGGGACGTCGTGCAGCGGTGGGAGAGGTTCAGCGCGCATTGAATGAGATGCTTGAGGCCCAGATCGAGCTGGACCTCGCCCTGGAAGGATACAACGACTACACGAAGGACATCCTTTTGCTGACCTACTTTACCAAGCAGAAGCTGGAGGCTGTTCAGGAGAAGCTCGGCTTCGTGGGGTATTACCAGGTACTTCTGATTGGTTTGGAGAGTGCCAAGGCTGCGCTCGAGAAGACGGCATCGATCGTTGATGGCACGGTGAAGCAGCGAGCTAAGTTAGACATGAAGGGTGCAGAGGACGCGATGGTTAATGCCGCAGAGGCCGTCCCTGATTCGGTTGGTGCATTTAACGGAATGGACCTGTTCTCTACAGTCCGCGCCGCCATTATTGAATCCGGCGATGTGATCAACAAAACGCGTGAACATATCGCTTTAACTCTGGATCTATCGGCAGCTGTTGCCGAGCTCTCTGCCAAGATTGCGGAGATCAGTGAACATGCCGGGTCGGAGACCATTGAAGCCTACAACGAATTCCTGGAGTTATTGAAGGAGTTGTCGGCTGAGCTGAAGGATGAGGAGAGGCAGCGGGCGCAGTTGATGGCGCCGCTGTGGCGCCTAAAAATGGCTGAGGGACATGTCAGAAGCGTCATTGCTGAGGGTGAGAGGCTGGTGGCTGAGCGGGCAGCATTGAACCGGCAGATCGCGGCGAAGGCACAGCGCAACCGCTATGCTGACCTCGTGACACGGCTGAATCGGACGGAGGCCATGCGCAAGTATGACCTGGCGCTGGACAACGCCCTGCGCCACGCCTGGCTCACGGTCAAGACCTACGATTACGAGACCAGCCTGTCCGATAGCCACCCGGCATCGGCCACGAAGTTGCTTGAGGAGATCGTCAAGACCCGGACCCTGGGCAACTGGGCCGATGGCGAGCCTCACGGAGGCAACGGCGGCCTGGCGGAGATCCTGGAGGAGCTGTCGGCAGATTACGATGCCCTCCAAGGCCAGATTGGGCTGAACAACTCGCAGGGCGAGGCCAACATTGTTTCGTTGCGGAGTGAGATGATGCGGATCAGCCCGTTGGCTGACAGCGACAATCGGTGGCGCGATGCCCTGGCAGCCTCCCTGGTGGCGGACCTGTGGCGCGTGCCTGAGTTTGCCCAGTATTGCCGGCCTTTTGCCCCGCCTTCCGATGGTGTCCAGCCGGGGTTGGTGGTCGAGTTTTCGACTCAGATCGCCTCGGGCAAGAACTTCTTTGGCCGGGCGCTAAGCGGGCTGGATCACGCGTTCAGTCCGGCGAACTATGCCACCAAGATTCGTGCTTTCACGGCCGTGTTCCAGGGCTACGACGTGGATGCGGTCGGTTCCAGTTCGCAGCTTTCGATCAGTCCGCGCTTCTACCTCGTGCCGGTGGGGTTGGACCTGCAGTATTGCTCTGATACGCAGGTGCCTACCGTGCGCAGCTGGGATGTGGTGAGCCAGCGGATCCCGGTGCCTTATGTGCTGAACGAGGAGAGTCTGGGCAGCTACGATTATCAACCCACGATGGATGGTTTGGACGGGGCCTACGCTGAGCGCATCCGGTTTGGGGATTCGCGGGCCTTTATTTCCGACTACGGTTTGACTGGTGCGGATGAGATGACTTTGAATCCGCTGCTTCCCGGCTGGAACTCATCGAGCCGTTTGTATGGGCGGTCGGCCTGGAACACGCGCTGGCTGCTGATCATTCCTGGCGCCACCTTGAGCGCGGACAAGGACGCTGGTCTTGCTCGGTTCATCGAAACCGTGACCGATATCAAGTTGTATCTGGAGACGTATTCCAATCAGGGCATGTGACATGAGTGCAGCGGGTTCCAACAGCTTACTCCATCTTCGATCTGCCGTGGCGGTGGGTGTAGTGGCCTGCCTGTGCCTGCTGGTCACGGGGTGTGGGCGCAAGGCGCCTGAGTCCTCTGCGGCTGAGTTTGGCGACGACGTTCTCGCGGTCGTGCATGGCCGTGCGATTACGGCAGCGGACTTCCGGATCGCTTGGGAACGGGCGCGGAGGTCTGAGGATACGCCAGAGGCAAGGCAGGCGGTGCTGGAGCAGTTGATGGAACGGGTGGCCTTGGCCGGGGCAGCCCGTGAGTTGGGTTTGGACCGGGATCCCGAGGTGGCGGCGGAGGTGGACCGCTTGTTGATTGGCCGGCTGCGTTCGACCCGTCTGCAGGAGCGGCTGGGTCTTCTTACCATTTCCGAGGCCAAGCTGGCCGCGGAGTATGAGCAGAACCGGACGACCCGTTATGCCCGGCCCGAGCAGGTTCGGGCTGCGGTGCTGTGGTTTGACACCCGGGGACAGGCCCCCCTGGTGGAGCGCTATCGTCCGCGGCTGGAAGCAGCCAGGGCT
>JBMTVN010000014.1:0-34178 GCA_049451415.1 Limisphaerales bacterium
CGGGCAACCACAAGACCTCTACAGTGGACAGCTCCGGGGCGTTCTCAGGGACGAGATGTTTGCATTTGCTGACGGAGGGTGATGGGGACACGGCGCCGAACACCGTTCGCGGGATACTGAGTCCTTCGTTGAGCATTGGGCAGACGGCGACCATTCGCGCCCGGGTGAAGTGGCTGGCTGGCTGGCCTGAGGTGTTATTCCGGTTGAGGGGGAACCATCTGGAATTGCCCGGACGGATGGCGGTCCCGAAGAACCTGGGCACGCCGGGTGCCGTGAACAGCCGTCGGGTTGCGAACGTGGGGCCGGCAATTGTGGATGTGAAGCATCAGCCGGTTTTGCCCCGTTCCGGCGAGGCGGTGAAGGTGACGGCGCGGGTGAGTGATGCGGACGATGTGGCGAGTGTGCAGTTGAGGTATCGGGTTGATCCATCGTCGACCGTGAGTTCGCTGACGATGCGGGATGACGGGCTGGGAGGGGATGAACATTCGGGTGACGGGGTTTACACGGCGACCTTGAGTGGGCGCAGTTCGGGCAACCTGGTGGCGTTCCGGGTCGCTGCCACGGATGATGCGTCTATCGGGGTTACCAGTACATTTCCGGTGGAATCGAGTGGTAAGGAATGCTTGGTTCGATGGGGTGATCCCACGCCATTCGGCAGTTTTGCGCATTACCATCTCTGGCTGACCTCAGCAACCATGTCAGCGTGGAATGCTTCGCCTGGCCTGGACAACACATGGAGGGATGCCACGGTGGCTTATGGTGCCCATCGGGTCATTTACAACACGCGGGTTAGGGACAAGGGGAGTCCATGGCATAGTGGCTATGGTGATCTGGCGGGTGAGATGCCATCAGATGACAAGCTGCTGGGCGCGAGCGGCCGGGTATGGGCTTCGACCGGCAATGGTGGCAGCGAGGGGACGGGGATGCGGAGCCAGGTGGCTTCCTGGGTGGGGCAGCAGCTGGGTGTTCCCTATTTGCATGCCCAGTATGTGCATGTGTTTCAGAACGGTTCGGCGTTTGGCGGCCGGAACATCATGGAGGACTTGGAGCAGCCGAACCACGACCATGGGGAGGCATGGTTTCCTGACGGGGGCGAGGGAGATCTGTACAAAGTGGCGATGTGGTTTGAATTCGCGGACAACAACTCATCTTTTGGTGCGACCAGTGCCACGGCCGAACGTTTTACCACTACCGGGGGTGCTTACAAGCTGGCCAGATACCGCTGGCATTTTCAGCGCAGGTCGAATGACGGCAATGCGAGCAACTTCACCAACTTGTTCGACATGGTGACTGCATTGAACTCGACGGCGAACTACGTGCCGGGTGTCTTGAACCAGATTGATGCGGAGCAGTGGATTCGTTCCTATGCCTACAGCTTTGTGATGGGGAACTGGGATGTCTGGAGCTACAACGTGGGACAGAACATCTATGCTTACAAGCAGCCGGGTGACCGATGGAAGCTGCTGCCTTGGGATATCGACTTTGTTTTGGGGCTGGGTGACGGGACGAGTGGCAAGATCTGGGGAGGACAGGATCCGGTGATCAACCGGATGTATGATACGCCGGAGTTCCGCCGGATGGTCTGGCGGGCGGTGGAGGACACGATCAACGTACCCTATCAGCCGGAGAATTATGAACCGCAGATTGAGGCGAGAAGTTCTGTTCTGGCGAGGAATGGGATCGGCGGTTTGCAGGATCCTTCGGGAATAAGGAGCTATATTGAGGGCAGGCGCACGTTTTTGCAGGGCCAGCTCACGGCGAACAACACGAGCACTTTCGCCATCACGACCAACGGTGGTGCAGACTACACGACCTCTACCCCGACGGTTCTGCTAACGGGGCAGGCGCCGTTCGGGGTGGCGACGATTGAGGTGAATGGCGTCCCGTATGTGGCGACATGGTCCGCGTTCACGACGTGGCGGATTAGTGTGCCGATGACGGATGCGGTGAACGTGTTGAACATTGTGGGGCGTGACCTGCGCGGGCAGGTGGTTGCGGGTGCGGAGGACACGATTACGATCCAGTATACTGGGACGGTTCAGCGGCCTCAGGACTATGTGGTGATCAACGAGGTGAACTACAATCCCCTGGAGCCCTCGGCGTCCTACGTTGAGCTGTATAATGCCTCGACGTCGACGGCCTTTGATCTTTCGGGCTGGAGGCTGGAGGGGGCGGCTTACACCTTCCCGACCGGGGCGGTGATGAGTGCGGGTTCCTATCTGGTCTTGGTGAAGGACCGGGCTGCCTTCGGGGCGGCTTACGGGAATTCCGTGCTGCCCTTTGACGAGTTTCCCGGGCAATTGGACAATGGCGGGGAGACGCTTTCGCTCATCAAGCCCGGTCCGACGTCTGACCTGGATGTCATCGTATCCGACGTGAAGTATGATGATGTGCTGCCGTGGTCACCGCTGGCGGATGGTCAGGGGCCGTCGCTGCAATTGATCGACCCGGCCAAGGGGGCGTGGAGAGTGGGGAATTGGGGGGTGAAAGCGGTTGCCGATGCAAACAGGGTTACTCCCGGGGTGCAGAACTCGACGCGTCAGACTTTGGCGGCGTTTCCCGACATTTGGATCAACGAGGTGATGCCGGCGAACCAGACCGGGGCGACCGATGGTGCTGGAGAGCGCGAGCCTTGGATTGAGATTGTGAATACCGGGTCGTCTGCGGTGGATATGTCGGCGTATTACCTGACCGACACCTACACGAACCTGACCAAGTGGGCGTTTCCAGGCGGGAGCAGTGTTCCTGCTGGCGGGTTTCTCCTGGTGTGGGCTGATGGCGAGGCGGGCGAGGGCAGTGCAGCGGCGCCGCACACGAGTTTCAGGTTGAATTCAACCAATGGATCCGTGGCATTGGTCCGCATGCAGGGGACGCCTTCAACGGCGGCGGTGATGGATTACGTTGACTACGTTATTCTTTCTGCCGACCGCAGTTTTGGTGCGATACCCGATGGGGATCCTCGTCGCAGGAGGTTTTTGCATTATCCAACACCGGGTGCGGTGAACGATCCTTCCTCGCCGGACGTGGCGGTGCGGTTGAACGAGTATATGGCTTTGAACACGTCGACCATCCAGGATCCGGCTGACGGAGCCTATGAGGACTGGTTTGAGTTGTATAATGGTGGACCGGAGGACGTGGATTTGACGGCATTCACCTTGACTGACAACGTGACCAATGCCGGTCAGTTTGTGATACCGCCGGGGTATGTGGTTCCTGCGGGGGGCTTCCTTCTGGTCTGGGCGGACAACGAGCCCTCGCAGAACAGCCCGACGAATTCCGGGTTGCATGTGAACTTTGCCTTGTCCGGGGCGGGTGAGCAGCTGGGGCTGTTTGCACCGGACGGCACGCTGGTGGATAGCCTGACCTTTGGCCAGCAGCTTGCCGATGTCAGTGAGGGTGTGTATCCGGACGGGTCGTTGCCCCCGGTTTTGGCTTTGGACATCCCGACGCCCGGCACGGCGAACCTGATGGCCGGCGGGAATCTGCCGCCTGTGGTGGTGGCGCCGGACCAGCAATCTGTGCCGGAGATGGTTCAGATGATTTTGGATGTGGATGCCACGGATCCGGACGCGGGTCAGACCTTGACCTTTGGCCTTGGCGCCGGCGCTCCGGCAGGCATGGTGATGGATGCCTCGACGGGCGTTTTGACGTGGACGCCGTCGGAGGACCAGGGTCCGGGCGTTTACAACGTGACCGTGATAGCGAGTGACAACGGTGTGCCGGTGCGTTCGGGTGTGAAGGTGGTTCAGCTTACCGTGAGTGAGGTGAACCGTGTCCCGGTGCTGGCTCCTCCGGGCAACAAGGTTGCCAACGAGGGTTCCGTGCTGGTGGTCGATATGGCCGCGGTGGATCCTGACATTCCGCTGAACGGGTTGGTGTTTAGCCTGGATGCCGGTGCCCCTGCGGGCATGGTGATGGATCCTTTGACGGGGGCCCTTACCTGGACGCCTTCGGAGGCTCAGGGGCCGGGTGTTTATCCTATCACCGTGCGGGTGACTGATGATGGTGTTCCGTCATTGAGCGCGGCGCAGACCTTCAGCGTGACCGTGAACGAGGTGAACAATCCACCTGAGATGCCGGTCATCGGATCACAGACGGTGGAAGAGCTGTCGCCGTTCAAGCTGCAGGTAACCGCGACGGATCCGGATAATCCGCCCAGTGCGATCCTTTACTCGCTGGATTCGGCTCCGGCTGGGGCAGTGATGGATGCCAACACGGGTGTGCTGACGTGGACGCCGACCGAGGCCGAGGGTCCGACTAACGCGATATTCATTGTGCGCGCGACAGAGGTTGCGGCTCCGAATCCATCGAGCAGCCGGACGTTCTCGGTTGTCGTGACGGAGAAGAACCAGGCCCCGACGCTACAAGCATTGAGTAATCAGACCGTAGTGGCTGGCGAGACGCTTACCTTTACTGCGATCGGTTCCGATACCGACCTGCCGAAGCAGGTCTTGACCTATAGCCTGGATGCCGGCGCTCCGGCGGGATCGTTTATCGATCCGGTGAGCGGAGTCTTTGCGTGGACACCGGACTATGATGCTCCGGCTTCGACCAACCAGATCACCGTGAGGGTGACGGACGACGGTCCCGGGTTGCTCAGTGCAGCACGCTCACTGCAGGTGGTTGTTCAGGGTCGGTTCCTGACCGTGATCAACGAGATTATGCACACGCCTTCTGCCTCGGGTGCATCGTATGTGGAGTTGCATAACCCGTCGGGTCTGGTTTCGGCTGATCTTTCGGGGTTGGTTCTGGAATCGGCCACACTGACCTACACATTTGCTCAGGGGACAGTGTTGGCGCCCGGAGGTCATCTGAGTGTGAGCGGCAATGTCCCGGCATTCAGGACAGCCTACGGGGCCGGGTTGAACGTGGTGGGCCCGTGGGCGGGGACGTTGGCCAATGATGGCACCTTGAGGTTGATCCGGCCCGCAGCGGGTGGAGGCACGGATGAAGTCCTGGACGAGGTGACTTACCACAACGTCCTGCCTTGGCCATCGCAGGCCAATGGTGGTGGTGCTTCATTGCAGTTGAAGGATCCGCTGCAGGACAACGACCGATTAGGCAACTGGTCGGCGACGGTGAATTTTGGAGGGGACCAGACCTTGGTGGAGTTGACGAGTGACTGGGCCTATTTCCAGGACGGTGCTGCACCTGCGGGATGGAACGGGGTGAGCTTTGACGATGCGGCCTGGCCGAGCGGGCCCGGGCTCTTGTATGTCGAGAACACGGACATCGGCTTGCCGCGGCAAACGCCATTGGTATTGGGACAGTCGGCCTATTATTTCCGCGCGGCCTTTGACCTGCCGGTTATTCCGAACGGGGCGACCCTGGAGCTGTCGTATGCGCTGGATGACGGGGCCGTGATCTGGCTGAACGGGCAGGAATTAACACGTGTCCGCATGCCGGAGGGTGAAGTGACTCATGACACCTACAGTTCCGGAACCGTGGGGGATGCGGCGTTGGAGGGGCCGGATGTATTTGGTTCCGGCCTGTTACGCGCCGGTCGGAACGTGCTGGCGGTTGAGGTTCATCAGACTGGTCCCGGCAGTTCTGACATTGTGATGGGAGCGGAGCTACGCCTGGTTGGAGGGCAAGTGGCTGCTTACACGCCTTCGGCACCCAACAACGTCAGGGAGACACTGGGCAGATTCCCGACACTGCGCATCAACGAGGTATTGATGAGCAACGTGACCGGCGTAACGGACAGTGCGGGTGATCGCGAGCCGTGGATCGAGATATTCAATACCGGGGCTACTGCAGTACCGCTGGACGGCTTGTATTTGAGCAATGATCCCAATAACCCGGGGCGCTGGGCGTTCCCGGCGGGTTGGTCGATCCTGCCCGGAGGTTATCTGGTGGTCTTTGCCGATGGTGAGGAAGTGGAGACCGTTGGCAGTGAATTTCACACGAGCTTCCGGTTGTTACCGGGCTTGGGAGGTACTTGGAACGTGCAGCTTTCCATGGATACCGGGGCAGGGTTCCTTGGGGTGGATGCCATGGCGGGCCGCACTCCGGTGGCGGACGTTTCCCTGGGCCTGGTGCCTGATGGTTATCCTGCCGGCCTGGTTGCGATGCAGTCTGCGTCGCCAGGGGCATCGAATGCCGGGATCACGGAGCCGCTGTTTGAGGGGATCGGGTTTGATGGGAGCGGTAATCCAGTCATTTCGTGGTTTGGTGAGGCTGGTGTGGAGTACGTCCTGGAGGCAACGGATGTCCTCTCGGCAGGGAGTTGGGATTCTGTGGCGGTCGTGACTGGTACTGGAGCCGTTGTGACCGTGACTGATGAGGTTGCCGGCGCGATCGGACAGCGTTATTACCGCCTTGTGGTGCTGCAGCCTTGATCCTGGCTTTGTTCACGATACAGCGGGTTTTGGCCTTGTCGCCGTCCTGATGGACGGCGATGTTGGGCCCCTCATGCGCGGCAAAATTACAGCAGAGACCATACGTGGATACAAAGGGCAGCGTCCGGTTGGTGCATTGACGGCGTATGACTATCCCACGGGGCGTCTTTTAGACGAGGCGGGGGTTGACGTAATTTTGGTCGGCGATTCATTGGGGATGGTGGTTCTGGGGTATCCCGACACAACACACGTGACCATGGGGGACATGGTGCATCATGTGCGGGCCGTGGCCCGGTCGAAGCCCCGCGCACTACTGGCGGCAGATTTGCCGTATGGGAGCTATGCTGACAGGAGTTTGGCTGTGCGCAATGCGAGGGAGCTTTGTGAGGCTGGTGCGGAGGCGGTGAAGGCTGAGGGGGGACGAAGTATTTTACCGGTGGTTGAGGCGATAGTGGGAGAGGGTATGCCTTTTCTGGGGCATTTGGGGATGTTACCCCAGCGCATTGTGGAGGAGGGGGGGCGCTACAGGATCAAGGGGCGCTCGGAAGAGGAACGGAAGAATCTAGTGGAGGACGCGATGGCGCTGGAAAGCGCCGGGGCGTTTGCAGTTGTCCTGGAATTAGTCGTTCCGGAGGTTGCGGCGGAAGTCAGTCGGCTACTGAGCATTCCGACTATTGGCATCGGCTCGGGTCGGGACTGTGACGGTCAGATTCTGGTAACTCAGGATTTGACCGGGGGATTTCCGTGGTTTACCCCCAAGCATGTCCTGCCATTAGCCAGGACCGGGGAGGATACCCGTGAGGCTGTGCTCAAGTGGATGGCCAACTTGTAGCGGCTAGTCCGTTGGTTCGGAACCGGTATCTTCCGTTGCAGGGGGCGGCGTGCTTTCGGGGTCCGGTTTGGGGGCGGGAGGATAATCATCCGAGGCGGGGCGGCGAACCCCACCATAGACGAGAACTTCGGCCTCTTTGTTTACCTGCAGCACAGGGCGACTGCGGTCCGCATAGTCGTAGGTATTCCTCAGGGTGATTTCACCATCGGGATTGATGATAATGTAATAGAAGCTTCGGGCTCCGTATTGGTAGAGGACGTGAAGGTTGCTGGCCCGGTCGATTTGCTTTTCAGGAGAGCTGAAAGTGAGCATGGGACCGAGGGGAAACACGGCGAAAGGTTTTTGACCTGTGGCGTCCGTGATCAGAGCGTAGAGTTTGAGAACTTGAAGATGGTTTGCCGTTTGGAGGGCATAACGGCGTATTTCCGGTGGGCCAGGTTTGGCGGTGGACGGTGCAACACCGAAGCGTTGTTCCCAGAGGGTGGATCCCGGAATGATGTCAAATTCTACGGGAGCAATTTTAAGGCGCTGCCCCCAGGCTTGGATATGGAGGGTGGCGGAGAGGATAAAGTGTCCTGTGCTGAGGGGGGGAAAGTGGGGGGTGATGTTCACCCGTTTCGTGGCGATGGTGGCGTTGGGAAGGTCAAATTCGCCTTGGACCGGTACGCTGTTGAGGGAAGCTATGGGGCGTCCCTCGCGTGATTCGAGGGAAAACTCGAGCCAGTAATTGTCCCTCCCGAGCTCGAGGGTTTGGCCGGTGAAGTTCGTAATGCGTACGGACACGGGCAGGGCTTCCCCAGTCAAAAACTGCTCTTGGGGTAGCTGGAGTCCGGCACTGAGCTGTGCCTGGCTGTTAAGCGGGGCAAAGCAGAGCAGGGCGACCAGCGCGGTGCGCTTCAAGTATGTCTTCATAGCAGGATCGACTGGTGCCGCGCCTGCATGGGGCGGCGATTATTTGCCCAGCGCGAGCCGTTCGGCCAAGCGTTCTGGCAGGCCGGCTGCACGGATTTTGGCCTGGGTTTTGGCGATGTCGTAGTCGAGACGGCGGAGTTCGATCGTGCCTTCGTCCATGTCGTAAACCACGTAGGTGGCTTTGGCCACACCGTCACGCGACTGGCCTACGCTTCCGACGTTCACGAAGTATTTGCGGCCGGGTTCGACTTTGAACTTCGAGTAGGTGCCTCCGCGCACGACCGTATCACGAATGAACGCGATGGGTACGTGGGTATGGCCGAAGAAGCAGATGGAGGTGTTCTGGTAGGTAAAGCTGGCTGCGGCGGCGAGCCGGTCAAAGACGTAGCCCCAGCGTTGGGGGCCGTCCAGTGTGGCATGGACAATGGAGAAACTGGCGACCATCCGTATGTACTTTAGGTTGCGGAGCCATTCGCGGTCTTCTTCCGTGAGTTGGTTCCTTGTCCATTGGATGGCTTCGGCGGCGTGTGGGTTGAAGCCCTCGAGGTTGCTTTCGAGCGAGCAATATTCGTCGTGGTTGCCCTTGACGCAGGGCATATTCATTTCACGGACGATATCGAGGCATTCCTTGGGGTTGGCGTTATAGCCGACTACGTCACCCAGGCAGCAATAATGGGTGCAGCCCTGTTCCTTGGAATCGTTGAGCACGACTTCCAAGGCTTCTAGGTTGGCGTGCAGGTCAGCTATGATGGCGTACTTCATCGCGTTTATCCGGCTATCTCAAATCCGCGCAGGTTACCTGTGGCTGCGGACCACTGGATTTCTTCGTGGCGAATCAATCCTCCCAGGCCGGAATCGAGGACAGCCTGCTGGAAAGCTTCGAGTTCATCTCTTTCGCCTTCTGCGACCAATTCGACTCTACCATCGGGCAGGTTGCGCACGGTGCCGGTCAGCTCGAAGCCCGTGACCAGCCGTTTCGTGGTGTAGCGGAATCCTACGCCCTGAACCCTACCCGAATACAGAATGGTCATTCGAATGCGGTTCATGGCGAAGCCTTACAGACACAGCCCCGATTGGCCTGGTGAGGGCCACAAGTTTGGTTTAACCAGCAACTTGCGCGGGGGGAATGAAGCCACAATCGGGAGGGGGGGCGCAATGTTTTTATGGTGATCTGGCGGGGGCATTCGAGTTTGGCGTTTGGGTTGGGAGGTGATAGTTTGACGTCGATTTTTGCTATGATTTCAAATTTAGGCGGCAAGCTGGCGGGTGGGGTGATCTTGTTATTCCTGGTGGCGATCCTGGGCTCATCGTCCACGTATGTGGTTGAGCCGGGGCACCGGGGGGTTTTGGTCACCTTGGGGAAGGTATCGGAGGGGTTTAAGCCGGAGGGTTTTGGGCTGAAACCGCCGGTTATTTCCCGGGTGCACCAGCAAACTGTGCAGCGCCAGACCGGGCGGATGGAGGCCGGTTGTTACTCCTCAGATTTACAGCAGGTGGTGATGGAGGTGAAAGTATTGTATCTGGTTCCGGAGGGGCAGGTGGTGACCTTGTATCGCGATTTCGAGGGGGAAGTCTTTGATTCCTTGATTGAGCCGAGGGTGGCGGAGGCGCTGAAGGAGGTGACGGCGTTGCGTCGGGCTGAGGAGATTGTTCAGCAGCGGGAGCAGGTGAAGTCGATGACGCTGGATGCGGCGCAGGCCAAGGTCGGCAATTTGCTGGTGATTGAGGATGTTGTGTTGGAGGACATCAAGCTGACAGACATTCTGGAGTCCTCGATTGAGGAGAAGATGGTGAGGGAGCAAGAGGCGGCGCGCGCGCGGTTTTCGCAGCAGCAGGCTGAGGTGGAAGCGGAGACCAAGGTGATTGAAGCGAAAGGTGAAGCTGACGCCATACGTTTGCAGGGCAAGGCATTGCGGGAGAATCCCTCGGTATTGGACCTCATGGTAGTCTCGCAATGGGACGGGGTGACACCCCTGGTGGCAGGGTCAGGTTTGGAGGGAACGGAGTTTTTATTGCCGATGGGGAAGGCAAAGGCGTTTGATGAGCAGGAAGGAGTAGTGCAGGAATGAGTTCGAGGCATTATCGGGAAGTGAAGACGATCACCATTGATCCGCGGTCAGTGATGTTGACTGCGGGGGCGGGGATCATTTTGTTTGCGATTTTGATCCTGCTCGGAGCGGGAACTTATGTGGTTCAGCCGGGGTATCGGGGGGTGGAGGTCAGACTGGGGAAACCGGTGGATCAGTTTCGTTCCGAGGGTTTGGGTTTCAAGGTGCCCTTTGTATCCACCATTTACCCGATGTCGATACGGCAGCGGACGCGTGAGATGTCGGCGGAGTGTTATTCATCGGATTTGCAGCAGGTGCGGATGCAGTTGCGGGTGTTGTATCGCATTCCGGAGCAGGCGGTGGTGACCATTTTTCGGGAGTATCGCGGAGATCCATTTGAGGTGTTGATTTCTCCGCGGGTAGAGGAGGCATTGAAGGAGGTGGCGGCCACGCGGAGTGCGGAGTTGATTGTGAAGCAGCGTGAGGAGGTGAAGACATTGGCTTTGGCCCTGGCGCGGAAGAAGGTGGGGGAGAGTCTGCTGAACATTGCGGATTTGGTTTTGTATGACATTCGGCTATCGCCGGAGCTTGAGCAGGCCATTGAGTTGAAAATGGTGCAGGAGCAGGAGGCGTCGAAGGCGAAGTTCACGCAGTTGAAGACCCAGATTGAGGCTGAGACCGTGGTGATTCGGGCGCGTGGCGAGAGTGAGGCGATCGAGATCCGGGGTGATGCTCTGAAGGACAGTCCGGGTTTCATTCGACTGCAGTTAGTTGAGAAGTGGGATGGGCGATCGCCGCTGGTGGTTGGCGAGGGTGGGGGAGGAGTGTTGCTGACTCCGGGCGCACCGGCGCGGACGAGTGCACCTGGCGGTGGTAGCGGAGGTCGGCGATGATCTGGCGCAAGTCTGGCGTTCGTTACGGCGCGTTGGTCGTGGCGTTGGCGTTGGGCTTGGTGTTGGTTTTTCCTTCCGCCCTGGCCTTTGTGGAACTGGCCGCCAAGGAGTTGCGTTACCTGTGGTGGCTGGTGTTGATGCTGGGAATTGGGGGGTGGCTGATATGGGCGGCAAAGAGAAAGCCGCTTTAGGGCGTCTCGGGTCATTGGCGGGAAGTGACCCGGCCGGGTTGAAGCCACGGGCCCAGGCGTCTGGATAGACATCGCGCCTTGGGCCGACGGAGCCCCGGGGGGAGGGAGTTTAGCTGTTGTGCCGGAAGTTGGTGATGTCGTAGTCCTGCATCACGTAGGTCTTGGTTTCGAGCCTTTGTTTGCCGGCGCGTTTGGCTCCGGTTTCACCGCCGTTGGCATCAAAGTTCTCCCAGCTGATGATCTCGGCGCGGATGAAGTCTTTTGGATGTCGGAGTGGATGGCAGCTGCTGCTTCCCAGGCGATCATGCCCTGTTTGATCTCCCACGCACGGTTTTCTTTGCCGCCTACTGTGAGGTGCGAGATGTAGCCGGCCTCGCTGTAGGCGCGGAGAAGGAGCGGGTCGGGGTTTGAGAGTTCCTCCGCTGATGCGTTGATGACGGGTTTGGCAGTGACGAACGAGTGGATCGTGAGAGCGCTGCGTTCCTCTTCTGTCAGGTCCACTTCACGGACGAGCTTCTCGGCTTCAAGGGCCGCATGGAGTTTTTGCAGGCCCGATATTTCGGCGGGCTCCGGGTTTCGGCTGAGTCTGGTTTCGATGAGCTCGAGGTCTTTGAGCACCATGTCGACCCGGCGTTCGTTGGAGACCAGGATAGCCTGGGCATCGACGAGATCCTCCTCGCCAACGAGCTCAATTTGTACGCCGACCTTCTTTTTGGCTTCGACGAGTTGGTGGGCCCGGTCGAGCCGGGGATCATTCAGGTTATGTTTGCCGAGGGGCAGAGTGGGTTGTCCGTCGGCTACCACGAGGCAAAGTCTCATGATTCGTGGCGGGAGAGTTCAGTTGTTGCGGGCTCCTGGGGGAACCTTTTTCGACCGAGTAGGGCTAGAAGGACGGCGCTTTCGAGGATAACAATGGGTCCTTCGCGCCAGGTCCATTCGGGAGGCATTCCAGCCTGGATATCGATCCCCGTGATGAGGAAGCCGAAGAGGATGCCGGTGGTTGCCAGAAAGCGGAGGGCGGGGTGGTAACGGTTGACGTCGAGGGAGAGGAAGAGGAGGAGGGCGCCGTACATGGCGTAGAGGGCGGACGCGGAGCGAGTGAGGTAACGGATGATCGGGAGGTCGGGCAGTTCGATCAGGCCCATGCGGTCATTGATGGCAGCCATCCATTCGTGCGGGATGAAGACAAAGGGGAGGGCCAGCAGCATCATGGTGGCGACGAAGCGGAGGTAGATGAGAGTGATACGTTGGCGGGATTTCATGGGAGGCTGGGTTTAAAGAGTTGTAGAAACCAGGCTGGCGGGCGGGTGGGGCGACCCTCGTCATTGGTGATGGCGTGGATGGTATAGCCTTGGGTGACGGGTTTGCCTGTAGCGGCCTGCAGGATTCTGGCATGGCAGCGGAGCCGGACCCGGCCTTCCATGAAAGCGACGGAATGGAGTTCAAGCAGGTCATCGTATCTGGCGCGGCCCTGGTATTCGACGTGGGCGGCGACCAGTGGCAGGAAGAAACCACGGGCTTCCATTTCCGTGTAAGGGAGGCCTGCGCTGCGCATGAGTTCGGAACGGCCCATTTCGAACCATTCCAGGGGGCGGGAGTTGTAGAACGTGCCCATTTGGTCGGTCTCGCTGTAGCGGACACGGAACTGCAGCGTGTGGCGCAGGGAGGGGAGAGCTGGATCGTCGGGGTTGATATCAGGTTTTGGCATGTTGGGTTCAGGACAGGAGGGTGTGGGTGATTTGTTTGGTGTCCTCGAGCCATTGTTGGCGTTGCTCGAGGGTGCTGGTGATGATCGGTGAGAGCGCGAGGCGATGGACTTGGGGGATGCCGCAGAGTCCGAAGACCACCTTGAGCCAGTGGGACTGGAGGGGGTCGCCGAGATGGGTTTCCTCGATATGCTGTGGGGTGTTGGCTGTATGGACGACCAGCGCGGCTTTGACTTTGAGGAGACCTACGGGTTTGGCGCCGCCCTGGCCATCCGGGACGAAGTTATAGGCACGCCCGGCGCGGAGGCAGCGATCGCACCAGCCGCGGAGAATGGCGGGAGGGGAACTCCACCAATTGGGGTGGATCACGGCAATGCGGTCGGTGGTTTCGACTTCGCGGCAGTGCTGTTCGATGTCGAACGGGAGGGTGGCGTCGCGTTCCAGTTCCGCTGCGGTCATGACGGGGTCAAAGCCTTCGGCGTAGAGGTCGTGGAAGATTACCTGGTGGCCGGCGTTAGTTGCGGTCTCAGCGACGCAGTGGGCGATGGCGTGATTAAGGCTGTTGGTTTTGGGGTGGGCGAGGATGACGAGGACGTTCATGGTTGGTCGGCTGGGATGGATTAGAGCATGTGGCCATGTGGCGGGCAACACAGCGGGGTGGATGGTGTGCTGCTGCGCTTAATGGTCGCTATTCATGGTGGTGGGTGTGAGTTGGATGGCGAGGCCGTTATTCGGCGGGAGGTTGAGCCAGTCGACGGTGGAGGCGGAGACGAGGGCCGTTTCCTTTTTGAGTCGGGTCGGGTTGCTTGAATTGGGGTCATGAATCCATCGGGTGGCGTGGTAATAGGTTTTTTGCGGCAGGAACCGGTAGGACAGCGGCAGGGTTTGGGGTTCATTGGCGTTCATGGCCCCGATGAACCATTCATCGCCGTGGCGGCGGGCGATGACGGCGTAGCGGCCGACGTCTCCATGGAGTACTCTGGTTTCATCCCACGATGTGGGGAGAGCCCTGAAGAACTCGAGTTCGGGGAGGTCTTGGAGTTGTTTGGGACGGTCGTACCAGAAGAGGAACTGCCAGGGGCTGAACAGGCAGACCGGCTTGGCGAGTTGGAAGGAGTGGGACCAGAGTTCCTCGACCCGCGGGTTGCGGTAACAGACCGTGTTATCGGCGCGGCCGGCGAGCATGCGGGTGAAGCAGGTGATCAGGGTTTGTCGGGCGGATGGGCGGGCCTCGTCTCCGCGGATGCCTTCCACGGTCATCAGGTTGGGGTAGGTGCGCGAGAAACCTGTGCCGCGATATTCATCGTGGACATCGACCATGAGCTGGTGGTCGGCAGCTTTGCCGATGGCGTTGTGAAGCCATCGGGTCCAGTCTTGGGATCCCACGTTGACGAACCCGTATTTCACGCCGCTGACTCCCCATTGGCGATAGAGGGGAAGGAGGGTATCGAGCTGCTTTTCCAGGGCGCGGCGGTTGACGTAGAGGAGGACGCCTATATTGAGGTTGCGGGCGTATTGGATCACATGGGGCAGGTCAAGGGGGCCAGGGCTGCGTTTGGGATCCACGTTGACAGTCGTGGCATCGGCCAGGTCATCGTATTCATGGCCGTACCAACCGGCATCGAACTCGACGAACTGGAGGCCGTTTACATGTGCGAAGTCGATGCACTCGAGTGCGCCGGTAGTTGTGAGTGAGACTTCCCGAATGATCTTGCCGGGTTGGATCCAGGATGTGTCCTGGATTCGGGAGGGTGGGTTGAGGTTGAGCAGAAGGTAATTTTGTTCAAGGAGCTGGCCCGGGGAATGGCCCGTGAGGATGGCACGCCAGGGTGTGCGGAAGGGAAGCGGGCCACTACTGGGGCCGTCGTTTTGCGTGACGAGTGCGTTGGGGATGCCGGGAATGGGGCTCAGCTTGGTGCGGGCGTAATTGGTGAGTCCGGCTTCGGCGATGGCCAGGTAGGCGTTGCTGCCGGTATCGATGAGCAGGGGGCGTTCACATCCGGGCTTGAGTTGGCTGATGCGGGTTTCCTCATATTCACCTTGGGCGGAGTAAGTGGCCCAGGTGCGGTGGTCGCCTGTGAGTCTGAATTGCGAGAATTCCTGCAGGACATGAGCGTGGGGGAGGCCGACCTGGGGCGGGATTTCGAGTTGGAAAGCGAGGCCTTCATTATAGGCCCGGAAGCGGATGATGACTCGGCGGGTGATCCGGGACTGGTGGTGCAGTTCGATCTCGAGAGCGTTGTAGTGATCCGGGATGGAGGACCTTTCACCCGTGACGGGTGTCCAGTTGGTATTGACGGTGGAGTGCGAGGCTCGGGTGATGGCGAGGTTCTCTGTCGGGGATGGTGACTCGACCAATTCCAAGCCGAGTCGTGAAGTGGCGATGATAGGCTGGCCTTTCCAGGACAGCGAGTAGGTGGGGCAGTTGGTTGCATCCTCCATGCTGGCCAGGGCGAACTGCAGCTGCAGATGGCCGTCTGGAGACGAGAGGGACAGGGCTTCGACAGCCCGGATGGCAGCGAGCGGGCAGAGCAATAAGACGGCAACCAGCAGTAGGGCGCGGTTCATGGGGGATCAATCCTGGATGGAAACGCCCATTTCCTGAAGTTGTGCGGCGGCGTTGAGGAAGTGGGCGGTGATCCAGAATACCGTCCAGGTTTCGTGATAGCCTCCGCGGAAGCGGGTGGGGTCGGACTGGTCTCCTCCCTGGACGTAGTTCGTGTGCTGGGGTTGTTCGCCCTGGCTGCCTTGGGGGTCGATGAGCTGGCCGCAGCTGCGAAACATGACTTGCGCGAGCTGGATGAGGTTCGGCTGGTTAAGGAGTTGCCCCATGCGATGGATTTCCGGGGTCATCAGCACGCCATAGGCATCAACGTGCATGTTTTGGGGCGAGACGGCAGTCCAACCGCGGGTGTTGAAGGCGTGGTCGCGGAGGCGGCCCGCGGGGAGGTCCATGTCCCAGACACAAACGTAGGTGAGCACGACATCGAGGGCATGTTTGGCCCAGGTTAAGAATCGGGAGTCGGAAGTGGCTTCGAACACGGCAAGGAAGCCCTGGAGTGCGGCATAGGCACCTTCCTTGTCTTCACAGCTGGCGTCGAGCGTGCCCCCCCAATAGGGTTCCTGCATGGAGAGGTGCCGGTCGGCGAAGGTTTCGGCGGCCTTGATGGCGGCGTTGAGATAGGCGGGTTGGTCGAAGAGCTTGTGAGCTTTGCAGAGGGGTGCGATGAAGAACGCTTCGCTGGTAGATGGGGGCCGCCATTCCGGTTGGAGGATGCGGTTGGCGTGGACGTCGCAGGCCTTTTTGAGGAAGGCTTCCCAAGGCGCTGTGTCGAGCCCCCGGGTGCGCCCGACCCGGATGGCGTTGGCGATATTGTTCATGCCCTGGCCTTGGGAGAGGACTTCGACATGGCTCCATTCCTTCGTTTCGAAATTGTACCAGGTATGGAAGCCATCTTTGTAAAAGGCGGCTTGGGAGAGGGTGTTGAGCGAGCGGGTGACTTGTTCCTTCACGTTCTTTGCGTTGAGGTGGTCGCCCAGGACTTGCAGGGCATAGCCGGGGGCGGCGGCTTGTCCGCACCAGCCGATCACGAAATACGGTCGGTTTGAGTCGGGATACTTGGCGAAGCCGGCGTCTGTGCCGGCGGCTCGCCATCGGGTCTGGCTGAAGCGGTATTTGCTTTCCAGGATTTCTCTGAATGAAGGGAGGCCGTGCAGGCCATAGGGTTGAAATATCTCGAGGCTGGTGTGTGTGGCGGCTTGAAAACCGCTGCCTTCGGTTGTGACGGGGTAGGTTTGAAGGTAGAAGGTTTTCTCAATGATGCCGTTGGGGGGGACTTCGAGGTAGGCCTCGGTGTAGGGTGCGAAGCCGGACTGGCGTTGCTTTGTGACGGAGCGTTGGCCGTTGGATGCGGTGGGGCCGGAGTAGAGGGCGAGTTCCGTGAGGTTCCCACGGTTTATACAGCCCAGCGTCCACCATTGGTCCTTGAGGTGGGCGAAAGGTGCCGGGGTGGGCAAGGAGTGGAGGGCCGCGCCCTGCCAGCCGGAGTTCGAGGGCCATTCAAAGCTGACAAAGGGCATGGGGAAGCGGTGTTCCTCGTAGAGTGCTTCCTCGCCCGGGTTGCCGGAGTAGACCGGAACGCGGCCACTCCGTGCGCCTGATGGGTTGCCGTGGTAGAGGATCCCGGGCATGACGACATTCCGGCCAGTGGCCGGGGTGAGGAAGCGGACCGAGAGGGTGCAGCGTGAGGCAGATTCGGAGCCGCGCCAGACAAAGCGGCGTATACATTTCACGTATTCCTTATACGGGCGGTAGGCGTCCGAGACCTCCCATTGCCCTGCGGGTGTGTTGATGGTCCCGCGGAGGACGGTCCAGGGGCCGGAGTGTTCGATGCGGTCGGGGTTGGCGTGATGCCAGTTTGCCGGCCATTGGTCTTGCCAGTCCATGGCTATGGACCAAAGGCCTTCGACGGGGGAACTCAGTGCAGGCTTGCCCTGATCCAGCCACCGCACGCTGGGCGTTTCTGGTTCGGTGGAGAAGGTTAGAGGGGCTGCAAGGCCGGCACTGAGGGAAGCGAGTGCCGGATAGATCGCGAGGATTCGCCAGCCGAGGTTCATGGTTGGCTGGAGCAGGTTTGGAAGAGTCATGCCACGGGGCATTGTTTGGCAAACAGGGTTAGGCTACAAGCCTGCTCAAAGCCACGGTAGAAGGGCCTGATCAGTCGGCTGACTGTTTGAGCAGCCGGAGCGCAGGCTCGTAGTCTTTACGGCGTTCAGGGGGAATCAGTGAACGGGCTTTTGGCAAGCTGTTCAGGCAGCGTCCCAGTGTGGAGTTGTCGAGCGAGCCGACATCGCGCGAGTGTGCGAGGAGAGACTCGGGGATTCCATGCATGAGGAGAATAGCGGGGTCGCCGGAAGCAAGGGCTTTGATGAGCTTTAGGACATTCTTGACGGGGATATGCTTGCGGGAGAGGTGGGCGGGGGTGCAGACGGTTCTCAGTGCGGCCCTGAATGCGTCCACTTCCTCGCGCTGAGAAGGGTTTGCCTGGTGAGTGCACGGGTTGGCAAGGGTATCTGGGGAAGCAGCGGGGCATAGTGAAGCCCGAGCGAGCAGGTAAGGGAGGATGGTCGAAATAAGACTGCTCTCGATGGCGGGCAGGATTTTCTTCAACGTGGAGGCGCGTTGTTTGCGATTCGATGACAACGCACGGAATCGGTTTGGATACACCGTTTGAAGGCTCAGGATCCGGGGGGGTGTGTGATGTTGCAGGGTGGGTTCGGAGGCCTTGAGCCGAAGCCAGAGCGTGTTCTGGCTGTGTTCATCAACCGTGATGATGATTGCAGCCTTCTTGAGCAGAGAACGGTTCAGGCTCGGAATGCCGTATTGGCCAGGGTGGACGGGCTGGATATCGAGCCGAGAAAGGATTTGGTTTTCCTGATCGAGGAATTGCTCCTGTTCGGGGTTGGGGATGGAACCGGGTCCGGGAGTTGGGCTAACGGTGGCAATGCGGATATCGACCAGCTGCGTGATCGCGTTCTTTTGAAGCAGGTTCGTCAGGACACGGCAGGTTGCCCTTTCCAGGTGGAACGGCGACACGCCTACGCAGAGCACCAGAGGCACCTCATCCCGCGGCAGTCTTAGCAGGTGTTGGCCGAGGGTCCGCACCTCCGTGGACACAGGACAAGACAGTGTTCTGAGCCAGGTTTGCCACGGTTTATAGAGGCGCCTCGACATGCGTCGCGCTATAGGGCGGTAGGTTCTCCGCCCGAGCCGGGTCTTGGGAACGAACGAGCGGATTGCCGACATCCGGGAAAGAAATCGGGCAAGGACCCTGCCGTCCATGGTTCCATTCGGCAGGAACAAGTCATCTTCCGGGTTTTCAAGGAGGAGAGGGGTGGATGTTCCAAGATTACCCCCAATGCTGACTGTGGAGACAAAGCGGATCGCGGGGCGCAGTTCCTTGGATGGGGTCCGAAGCAGGAGCTGGATAAGTTCGTGATGAGGTTGGGCCGGTGGCGTTGGGGTTTGGCGGTGTCGCCCCATGAGTTTATCCCAAAGCGAGAACGTTGGGAGGGGTAGGTCTGTGTAGGGGATGGTATCCGTGGCGGGAGGTGCCGGGGGCAGACACGCGCTTCGGGAGGGGGGTGCGCTGGGGCCAGCCGCTGGGCGGCTTGGGGGCGCAGTGGTGAGGCCGGGAGAAGACGGTGAGTCGGGCACCAGAATTTCGGTGCTCTCCGGCCGGGCTCTCATCGGGCTTTCAGATAAGGCACGCAATTCGGTCTCTGGCTCGGGCGGGAAGGCATCTTGGGTGGATAGGGTCGTCGTGTTGTCTGGCGTGAATGCACTGGCTGGTGGCTCCGGCTCGCCGGGAGCGGCTTCTGCAACCACAGGTGCGGTGGGTGTTATTGGCGCGGCGATAGTGCGGACGTGCTTTCTCGAGACGAGCCTGCTGATGCCGAGCATGATCCCGTTGATGAGACCATGAACGAGGAATGCCCCCAGGATGATGCAGGTTTGGCTGGCAGCGGTTAGCAGCAGTGGCTGCGCATCTGGAAACTGGATCGAGAGCTGGCCAACGACGCGCTGATCCTGCCACGCCAGGATGACATTCACGGTGGCAATCAGGATGGCGAGAGCAAGGTTGAGTGCAGTATGGCCAGTGCGGACGGCGGACGCGGCGAGGAAATCGGGTAGGTGAGCAACGACGAAGAACGTCCAGGTCAAGAGGTGGAAGAGTTGGGTGTTGGCCTGAAAGGGTTGGCTCGACAGGGTGAGAGCGGAGAGAGCGAAGGCTGCGTAACCAAGGAGCCCCATCCGGTAGGACCACGCCGTTTCCTCCAGCCAGGCGCGCGATGCCGGATAACCCTTGGCTTGGAGTCGCCAGTACATCATGCCCCCCGGGGCCAGCGGGCAAGCGCTGGCTGATTTTGCTGGGGGTACGTCTCCGGTTGAACTGCCGACACAGTTTTCGATAAGGGCGAGGTTAAGAGAGGTGGATCTAGATGGCAATATGGGATGTGGGATATGGGATATCGAAGATAGGAGAAGGGAGATGGGATGCCGGATGCTGGTCAAGGGTTCGAGGTTCGAGGTTGGCGTCCGGGCGTTGGCGGGGCGTGGAGGCTTGGAGTTGAGGTGGGAGGTTATGGGTTTGTGGATGCCTTACAAGCCGTCGCTTTGAGACCGATGCACACCCAGGCCTGGCGGAGTTTCGGGTGCGTTCTGAGTCGTGGTCGCGTTTTGGGGAGCGGACCCCTGACCTTTGGCCTTTGATCGCGGGCCGATGGAGGGTGGGGGTGGAGAGCAAGGAATGTTGAGTGAAGGCATTTGAAGTTCTTTGGGGCAGTGACTAGCTTCGCGCCCATGTTGGCCGCCGAGAACAAGATGAAACCGGGTGTTGGAGCACATTTTCTCCCCATGACACGGCAGGAAATGCACGCGCTGGGGTGGGATGAGTTGGACGTATTGTTGATTTCAGGTGATGCGTATGTGGATCACCCGGCTTTCGGGGCGGCCTTGATCGGTCGGGTGCTGGAATCCCAAGGATATCGGGTGGGGGTGATTTCACAGCCGGATTGGAGAGACAAGGCCTCTCTCGAAGTAATGGGGCGGCCACGGTTGTTCGCCGGGATCACCTCAGGGAACCTGGATTCGATGGTATCGAACTACACGGCGGCGCGGCATCGCCGGAAGGAGGACGTGTATTCGGAAGGGGGAGAGCCAGGGCGTCGGCCCAACCACGCCTGCATCGCTTACTCACAGCTTTGCCGCCAGGCGTTTCCGGGGCTCCCGGTTGTCCTTGGGGGGGTGGAGGCGAGTTTGCGGCGGGTAGTGCACTACGACTACTGGGAGGACAAGTTAAGGCCTTCCATCCTGTTGGATTCCAAGGCGGATATTGTGGTGTTCGGGATGGGTGAGCACCAGGTGCGGGAGATTGCAGCGCGGTTGGAGCGGGGTGAGGGTTTGGATGGCATTGCGGGCACGGCGCGTTTGCTGGGTGGACGCGAGTCGGCCACCAGAAACTGGGATGGATTTTTGCGTTTGCCTGACTGGGAGTCGATGCGAGCGGATCCGGGCTTGCTGTTGCCCCTGACACGGGTGGTGGAGCGTGAGCAGAGCCCGTATTCGGGCAAGCCGATGGTGCAGTTCCACGGGCAGCGAGCGCTCGTTCTCGAGAAGGCGGCGGTTCCCCTGACGACCGAGGAGATGGATGCCCTGTATGCCTTGCCCTTTACACGGCGCCCGCATCCCGTGTATCGCCAGAGCATTCCGGCGTTTCGGATGATTAAGGACTCCGTCACCATTGTGCGTGGATGTCCTGGGGGGTGCACTTTCTGTGGGATCGGCGTGCATCAGGGCAAGTTCCTGACCAGCCGCAGCCAAGGCTCGATTATCGAGGAGCTCGAGAGGATGAAGGAGGACAAGGACTTCAAGGGCACGATTAGCGACCTTGGCGGGCCAACCGCGAACCTGTACGGGTGCGTGAACGGGGAGGACGATGCGTGCAAGGTGTGCCGGCGGCCGAGCTGCATGTATCCAACCTTGTGCACGAAGTTGACCGTAGTGGAGGAGCAGGCGGTGAACCTGTACCGGGAGGCGAGGTCCATGCCGGGGATCAACCATGTATTCATCCAGTCGGGAGTACGGATGGACGTAGCTTTGAAAACCCCGACCTACATGAAGGAGTTGGTGAAGCATCATGTCTCCGGGCATTTGAAAGTGGCGCCTGAGCACCTGGATCCCGACGTATTGCGACGGATGCGGAAGCCGGTGGGAGTCTTTGAGGAGTTCCAGAAGTTGTTTGCCAAGGAGAATGAGGCCGCAGGTAAAGAGCAGTATCTGGTGCCCTACTTCATTTCGAGTTTTCCCGGCTGTTCTGCCAAAGAAATGCAGGTCGTGGAGGACTACCTGACTGAGGAGAATTGGAATTTGCAGCAGGTGCAGGATTTCACTCCCTTGCCAATGACCCCCTCCGCGGCCATGTATGTGAGTGGGCTCGATTACGACACAGGCAAGCCAATCCACGTAGTGAAGGGTGCCGGGGAACGGCGGAAGCAGCGACAGGCCTTGGCACCGAACCCGAGGGCAGGCAAACCTGGGCGCGGAGGTCAGGGGGGTAGTCCGAAGTCTCGGAAGCCGGTTCGGGCGGGTGCCGAGGTTGAGGGTGTGGATCACTTCTGATCGGTTGCAGGCGCCTTTGGAGGTGCAATTGAGTCCTTATGCCCGTTGGGCAGCGGTCACTTCGTAGTACGGATTATTGGGACACCTGTCCCGATAATCCGTACGGCGAGAGCGGGGTTGTGTGAGGGCTGCTGATCAGACGGGTTGGCCGAATTCTCCGTTATAGGTAGTGTTGCAGCGGGTGCAGAGGGCTTCGACGAGTTCGAGGTCTGGCGTCCAGGAGTAGACGGCTTGGCACTGTGGGCAAGTCAGCTGGTAGCGGCCTTGGTGCTGTCTAAAGTGGTTCAGGGCATTTGTTGCCGGGCTTTCGAGGTCGGATTCGGAGAGGAGGGAGAGGTCTTCGTGCGATGGGTTGGGGTTGGCTACCAGGCGTGAGGCTTGGGCATTGATGGCATGTTCAAAGCAATTGCGGGCGAGGCGGGCGTTGCCGAACTGTGGATCGCGGTTTTCCCATTGATGGATGAAGTGGTGGAGGATTTTTTCGCGGAGTCCGGGGGTCATTTTCAGGCCGTTCTTTTGGCAGAAGAGGCTGAAGATGCGGCACAGTTCCTGGGGGTTGTAGTCGGGGAAGTGGATGAAGCGGGTGAAGCGGGATTCGAGTCCCGGGTTGCTGGAGATGAAGTTGTGCATCTCGGAGGGGTAGCCGGCGACGATGACGATGAGGCGGGAGCGGTGGTCCTCCATGCGTTTGAGGAGAGTCTCGATGGCTTCGGCGCCGAAGTCTTCCGCGCCGTCGCGGGCGAGGCTATAGGCTTCGTCGATGAAGAGGATGCCATCGAGGGCGGATTGGATGATGGCGTTGGTTTTGGGGGCGGTTTGGCCGACGTATTCTGCTACGAGGGAAGCGCGGTCACATTCGATGAGGTGACCTTTGCGGAGGACGCCGAGGGCGCGGAAGATACGTCCCATGAGACGGGCGACGGTGGTTTTACCGGTGCCGGGGTTGCCGGTATAGACGGCGTGGAAGCTGGTGGCGATGGCGGGCAGTCCCCGGGCCTGGCGCATTTGCTGGACCTTGGCGAAGTCGGCCAACTGCCGGACGCGGTCCTTGACTTCGCGCAGGCCGACCAGCTGTTCCAGTTCGGAGAGCACCTGGTCGAGTGATTCCCGTTGGCCGTCGGGGTTATCGCCGAAGGACTGTGCGTATTCGTCGCTGAGTGCCTCGATCTGTCGGAGGAGGTAGCGGGCGAAGCGGTTTTCCCGGGTGGAGAGATCTCCATCGAGGTGGGCGAAGGCTCCGCAGACATCTCCGACCAGGCGGGCATAGGCGTGGCAGACGATGGGGGGGATTTCGAGTTTCGTGAGGACCTGGACGATTTGGCTGAAGGCTTTGTCGAGGCCTTCGCGCACGCCATCGGCAACGGCCTCGTGGAGTCCGGTGAACTTTTCCCGGGCGTTTTCGATGTATTCCGTGATGGCGTCGCGGACATGGATTCCGCTACGGGGAGCTGGCAGTTGGTTGAGTTCGCGGAGTCGGTTTTTGTGGGTTTTGCGGTAGAGGCCTACGAAGCCGTCGGGAATATCGCTGCTACGATTGGAGTAGAGGCATGCCATCCAGAATTGGGCGGAGGCATCGGCGAGGAGGTTGAGTTCGGCTCGCGGGTGGAAAACGGACCATGTGCCGCCGACGATGCGGCGGAAGGCATCGAGTATGTTCTGGATGAGGTCGACGGTGCCTTGGGGGGTGCGGTCGTAGGACAGGTGAGGGGGGACGAGTATTTCGAGGTATTCGGTGATGAGTCGGGCGGCTAGGAGGGCTCGGGTGAGTTGTTCGAGGGAGGGCTGGTGAGCGGTGCTGACCTCGGCGACCTCGGGGATTTTTGTGAGGAGCAGCTGGTAGGTGGAGGTGTATTGGTGACTGATGCCGAGCAGGCGTGCGGCCTGGTCATCGGCCAGGAGTCCGGCATGCTGGAACTTCTCGATGATGGCGGGGGTATCGAGTTGGTTGATTGCGGCGAGGTCCTGGTGGCTGAGGGGGGCGGCCTGGCGGGAATCGGGGGTGCCCATGATTGAGGCCAGCACCGCTCCCGGGACGAGGGGGTGGACTTTATGATCGCGGACCAGGTCCTTCAAGGTGGAGCCTTTGGTTTTGGGTTTATTCCACGGGGTGTTGGAGGGCGCGGAGGGCTTTCTTGTCGATTTTACCGACGCTGGTATGGGGGAGTTTATCAGTGAAGACGATCTTGGTGAGCACGGAGCGTTTGTGGATGGTGCCGGTATCGGCGATATCGCGGAGATAATGCAACAGGTCGCGTTCGGAGGTTGAGCCGTTGTGGGATGCGCGGAGTTTGACGAACGCGAGCGGGCGTTCGTCCCATTTGGCGTCGGGCACGCCGATGACGGCGACTTCTTCCACGGCCTCGTGGTGGGCGAGAGAGCCTTCAAGTTCGAGGGATGAGATCCATTCGCCGCCGGTTTTGATGACGTCCTTGAGTCGGTCCGTGATGCGGATGTAGCCGTCATGGTCCATGTAGGCGAGGTCGCCTGTATGGAGCCAGCCGTGTTTCCAGAGAGATTCCGAGCGTTGGGGGTCCTTGAAGTATCCAGGGGTGAGCCATGGTGCGCGGAGGACGAGTTCGCCGACGTTATCCCGTCCAGGGGGCAGGGTATTGCCGTCGGAATCGAATGCGCGGGCCTGGACTAGTGGGATGGGGAATCCGGTGCGGTCGAGGACTCCGAGTTTTTCCTCATCGGTTCCGTTGGCGGTTTCGGGTTTGAAGTGGGAGATGGCGATGATGGGGCAGGTTTCGGACATACCGTAGCCCTGGGCGATATGGATGCCGCGGTCGGTTATTTCCTTGGCGAGGGCCTTGGGGAGTTTGGCGCCGCCGGTGATGACCTTCCAGCGGGAGAAGTCGATCTGGGCGGCGGCGGGTGCATGGACCATCATCTTGAGGAGGGTGGGCACGCAATGGGAGAGAGTGACCTGATGTTGGACGAAGAGTTTGAGGAGAGTTCCCGGTTCGTAGCGGCCGGGGTAGACCTGTTTGATCCCGAGCAGCGTGGCGATGTAGGGGACGCCCCAGGCATGCACATGGAACATGGGGGTCATGGGCATGTAGACGTCTGTGGCGTTGAGTGAGACGGGGGCGGGGTGGGCGGCGAGGGCGAAGCCGCTGGTGATGGTATGGAGGACCAGTTGCCGATGGGTGAAGAAGACGCCCTTTGGGTCGCCGGTGCTTCCGGTGGTGTAGAAGAGCGTGGCTACCGTATTTTCATCGAAGTCAGGAAATTGATCGAGGGGAGTGGCTGTGTTGAGGAGGGCCTCATATTCACCGGCGAGAGGGCAGCTGGTTTCGGGTGCGGGGCCATGGTCGGGCATGGCGACCCATTTTTGGACTGAGGGGCATTTGTCGTGGAAACCCTCGGCTAGGGGGAGGAAATCCGGGTGAAAGAAAATGACGTTGTCTTCGGCGTGGTGAATGGTGAAGAGGATTTGCTCCGGGGAGAGGCGGATATTGATGGTGTGGAGGACGGCTCCGATCATGGGGACCGCGAAGAACAGTTCCAGGTAGCGATGGCTATCCCAGTCCATGACGCCGACGCGGTCGCCGGGTTTGACGCCGAGGTTTTGGAGGACGGTTCCGAGGCGTTTGACGCGTTCAAAGAATTCGGTGTAGGTGAATTCGTGGAGGTCGCGGTAGATGATTTTTTGGTGGGGAGCCCAGGCGAGCGGACGGTCCAGCAGGTGTTTGATCAACAGTGCGCCGTTGCCGGCAAATTGCGGATATGGGTCCATGATTAGCGCGGGTTTGTATCGGTTATCCGGGGTTGCGTCAGGTTTAAAATGTCTGGATGCGACAGTTGGCGGGGGTGGTATTGGGGGCTCAGGTGAAGCAGGAGAGGATGACATGGAAGACATCGGTGGACTGGATGCTGTCCTGGTGGGGGAGTTCGAGGGCGTTGGTGATGAGGATGGGGAGGTGGTTGGCTGGAGGGGAGGGATGGCCGTGGGAGCCTTTGACCAGGGAGGCATCGAGGGGGATGACGTCCATGAGCATCCGGAAGCCGAGTTTCTTTTGGAGGAGGCGTTGAGCGATCCTGAGTTTGGGGAGACGGATGGCGGGGTCGAGGAAGAGCTCGACCGGGTCGTAGCCGGGTTTGCGGTGGATATCGACAGTGCGGGCGAAGTCCGGGGCTTTGGAGTCGTCCAGCCAGTAGTAGTAGGTGAACCAGGCATTGGCATGGGACAGGGTGACGATATCACCGCAGCGAGGGTGGTGGAGTCCGGAGGACTGGAGGCTAGTGTCGTGGAGGACTTGTTCTATGCCGGGGGTCTGACTACAGAGCTCGAGGACCTTTGATTTGATTGAAGGATTGTTGAGGTAGATATGGGCGATTTGGTGGTCGGCGACGGCGAAAGCCTGGCTGGCGCCGGGGTCGAGGATTTCGAGCCCGAGTTCCTCCTTGATGGTGAGCCATCCATGTTGTCGGAAGAGCCGGTTGAGGTGGACTGGTTGGTGGACCGGGGTGATGCCGTATTCTGAGAGGAGGATGACCTGAACGTTTCGTTGCTGGTAGAAGTCGAGGAGTTCGCCGACGATATTATCGATGCGCTGGAGGTCGGTGGAGATTTCCGGGTGGTTGGGGCCGAGGCGTTGGAGGTTGTAGTCGAGGTGGGGGAGGTAGACGAGGCTGAGGGAGGGTTGGTGATGGGTCTCGGTCCATTGTGCAGAGCGGGCGATCCAGGCTGAGGCGGCTTCGGGCGGTCCCTGTGGAGTTTGGCGTCCGGCGGCGGGGCCCCAGAAGGTGGGGAAGGGGAAGTCGCCGAGTTCCTGCTTGATGGCAGGACGGAGTTCGTATGGGCGGCTGTAGATGTCGAAGACCTTACGTCCATCGGCGGGGTATATGGGTCTGGGTGTGACTGTGAGGTCGGCGGTGGAGACCATATTGTACCACCAGAAGAGGTTGGCGCAGGTGAATCCGGGGTATCGGTCGTGGAGGACGTCCCAGATTTTGGGGCTTTGTACCAGGCGATTGGATTGTTTCCAGAAGAGGACTTCGGAGAGGTCACGGTCGTACCAGCCGTTGGCGACGATACCGTGGGAGGCTGGGGTTTGGCCGGTGAGGTAGTTGGATTGGGCGGTGCAGGTGACGGCGGGTAGGGCGGGTTTGATGGTGCGGGTATTGGCTTTCCTTTGGAAGGCCGAGATCGCGGGGGTTTGGGGGCCGATGAGGCCGGGGGTGAGACCGACGACATTGATGACAGCGATGCGTGGCATGTTGGGGGAGGCTAGATATTTCTGAGCATGGCGACGAGGCCCCACAGGAGGAGTCCGCTGAGGAGCGCCATGGGGATGGCGATCAGGCAGGCGATTTGGGATCTCCAGCCCGATTTTCCTGCCAGGAGGGGGAGCAGCATGGTCCAGCCGAGGATGGATGATGCGGCGAAGCTGCCTGCGAGGCCGATGGCTGCGAGCGCTTCCTGGGTTGTGGGAGGGACGCCGATCAGGCTGAGCGAGTTGCGTAGGCCGAGCTGAACCAAGGCGCCGGAGAAGTGCAGGGGGATTGCGACGGCTGCGAGAGCCAGCCGGGTGTTATCGAGCCGGGTTTGATGTTGGACCACCTCGAGACCTGTTGATGCGGGATCGACGGGTTTCATGGTTGGCGGGTGAAGGGTGCGGACGGGATCCGACACCGGGTCAGGTTTTGGGGTTACTTGTTGGGTTGAGGGCGTTGGATTTGGCGTTCGTGGAGTTCGCGGATGCAGGGTTCGAGTTCATCGCGATGGTATTCGTGGACCTCGATGGAGGAGCCGATTCCACGGAGCAGCGTGATGGTGAGCTGGCCGCCGAGGTGTTCACGGAACTCGTCGAGGCCATCGAGCAGGACGAGTTCTCCGCTGGTGTTGCGTCGGGCTAGTTCCGGGGAATCGAGGGAGAACCCCAGTTGTGTGAGGACGTGGAGGATACGTTCGGCGATATCGGTATTGAGGAGTCCGATATTGCGGGCGTAGAGGGTATCGAGAGCGATGCCGATGGCGACGGCGTCGCCGTGGGAGAGTTGGTAATTGGAGGTGGCTTCGAGTTTGTGGGCGCTCCAGTGTCCGAAGTCCAGGGGGCGGGCGGAGCCTGTTTCGAAGGGGTCCCCTCCGGTGGTGATATGTTGTACGTGGAGTTCGGCGCAGCGGTGGATGAGGGTCTCGATGAATTCGAGCTGGCCTTGTCCGAGGCTGGCGGCGTGTTGTTCGATCCAGGAGAAGAAGCGGGCATCGCGGATGAGGGCGACCTTGAGGCCTTCGACGCAGCCGGAGCAGAGGTGGTGTTTGGGGAGGGTTTGGAGGAAGTTGAAATCGTTGATGACTGCGGCGGGCGGGGCGAAGGAGCCGACGAAGTTTTTTTTGCCGAACAGGTTGATGCCGTTTTTTACACCGACCCCTGAGTCGGCCTGGGCGAGCGTAGTGGTGGGGAGGCGGAGGTGGCGGCAGCCGCGGTGGGCTGTAGCGGTGGCGAAGCCGACGACATCGAGCAATGCGCCGCCTCCGAGGGCGAGGACCCACGAATGGCGGTCGATACGGCGGCGGTGGATTTCCTGGTAGAGGGAGTGGAGGACAGCGGGGTCGTTCTTGGCGGTTTCGCCACCGGTTACGACGAGGGGAGGTCCGGCGAGGTGGAGTTGTGGTTTGTGCTGGGCGAAGTATTGGCAGGCTTCGTTGAGGATACCCGGGTGGTCTATGGCGAGTCCTCCATCGACGACGAGCAGCAGGCGGGTGGGGTTATTGGCCGAGGGGTGGCTGTTGATGGTATTGGCGAGGGTGGGGTTATCCGTTTGGAACACCCCCCGGGTGAAGAAGACCTGGTGGCGCCAGTTGATGGAGAAGCTGGAATCGATCGTTTCGGAGGGGCTCACGGCGGGTTGTGCGACGATGGTTTACGGCGTGGGTAATTTAGCTGTTTAGCTATTGTGGGAGAAGAGGTCGAGTTGGGGCGGTGGTCCGAGTTGTTGGAGTTTGCGGCGTTCGTGGCGTGTTCGTGTATTGCTGGTTACGGGTGCGCGCCGCACGTTGCCTTCGGGGGTGAGCTCGGACTCCTCGAGGTTACGAAGGATTTCCTTGGAGCGTTCGATTACGCTTTTGGGGATGCCGGCGAGGCGGGCGACTTGGATGCCGTAGCTTTTGTCGGTTCCTCCAGGGAGGATTTTGTGGAGGAACACGATGTGATCTTTCCATTCGCGGACGGCGACATTGAAGTTTTGCAGCCTGGGCAGCCGGCCGGCGAGTTCGGTCAACTCGTGGTAATGGGTGGCGAAGAGGGTTTTTGCCCCGACGACATGGTGCAGATACTCGACGATGGACCAGGCGAGGCTGAGTCCGTCGAAGGTGCTGGTTCCGCGGCCGATTTCGTCGAGGACGATGAGGCTGCGGGCGGTGGCGTTGTTGAGGATATTGGCGGTTTCGCTCATTTCGACCATGAAGGTTGACTGGCCGCGTGAGAGGTCGTCACTGGCGCCGATGCGGGAGAAGATGCGGTCGACGCGGT
The DNA here is from genome assembly GCA_049451415.1 of Limisphaerales bacterium. Lineage (GTDB taxonomy): Bacteria > Verrucomicrobiota > Verrucomicrobiia > Limisphaerales > JAHDYP01 > JBMTVN01. The sequence continues at coordinate 29,583 of JBMTVN010000014.1, forward strand.
CGATACGGGCGTGGGATGCGGGGATGAAGGAGCCGGTGTGGGACAGCAGGGCGAGGAGTGCGGTTTGCCGGATGAAGGTGCTTTTGCCGGCCATGTTTGGGCCGGTGATCAGCATGACCTGCTGTTTTGTGATATCGAGGGTGGTGTCATTGGGTACGAACCTTTCACCCTTGCCGGACTGGTCGAGGACCGGGTGACGGCCGTCGCGTATGTCGAGTATTCCCTCGTCCTGGATTACAGGGCGGCAGTAGTTCTGGAGGCGGGCGGTATCGGCGAAGCTAGCGAGTACATCGAGCTGGGCGAGTGCGTCGGCTGTTTTTTGGATGGATGGAACGTGAGTGATGACGTTTTCGCGGACTTGGAGGAAGAGCTCGTATTCCAATTTTGCACTACGCTCATCTGCCCCGAGGATTTTGCCTTCCATTTCCTTGAGTTCCGGAGTGATGAAGCGTTCCCCGTTGGCGATGGTTTGCTTGCGGACGTATTCCGGGGGAACTTTATCGAGGTTGGCACGGGTGACCTCGATGAAATATCCGAAGACGGAGTTGAAGCGGATTTTGAGTGAGGAGATTCCGGTGCGTTCGATTTCCTGTTGTTGGAGGCGGGCGATCCAGTTTTTGCCGTCACTACTGGCCTGATGGAGTTCGTCGAGTGCGGCGTCGAAGCCACTGCGAATGATGCCGCCTTCCTTCAGGGCGAGGGGTGGTTCATCGACGATGGCTTTTTCGATGAGGGATTCGAGTTCGGGGAGTGCGGTGAGTTGGTCGAGCAGGGTGAGGAGGAGCGGGCTTTTTTGGGGTGGGTGTTCTCCATCATTGATGAGGTTGTTGTTGGGGGATTCCTGTTGGAGTGAGGAGAGGATATTGCGGAGGAAGGGGATTTTCGAGAGGGAGAGCCGGAGGGCCTGGAGGTCGCGAGCGTTGCCGTTACCGACGCTGAGGCGGCCGAGGGTGCGTTCGAGGTCGCGGACTTGGGCGAGTTCGGCGCGGAAGGACTCGAGGATATTGGGTTCTTCGAGGAAGTGTTGGATGACTTCTTGTCGTTGCTGGATGGCATCGACGTTGGCGAGCGGGAGGGATAGCCAGTCGCGGAGTCGGCGGCCGCCCATGGGGGTGGTGGTATTGTGCAGGGCCTGGAACAGGCTGCCGGGTTTGGGGGCGTCGGCGTGGAGTGGTTCGAGTACTTCGAGGTGTCTGAGTGTGGAGGCGTCGAGCTGGAGGAAGGAGGAGGGTTGGTAATAATGGAGGGAATGGAGGTGGGCGGTATCGCGGCGCAGCGTCTGGGTGAGGTAGTGCAGGGCGGCACCTGCGGCGCCGATGGCGGCGGGGTGGTCGCGCAGGCCGAATCCATCGAGTGTGGCTACCTTGAAGTGTTCGTGGAGTGCAAACGTGGCGGTTTCGGGTGCGAAGGCCCAGTCGTCGTGGGGTTGGAGGCAGGGGGCGGTTCGTTCGAGGAGGGCCACGAGTTCGGGTGTTTCGGAGGGGAAGATTAATTCTGCGGGGCGCAGTCTTTCGAGTTCGGCGACGAGGGCCTCCGGGTTTTCAATTTCAGTGGCTTGGAAGGAGGCGGTGGTGAGGTCGACGGATGCGAGGCCGAAGACTTTGCCGATGTGGGATACGGCGGCGAGGAAGTTATGTCGTTCGGCCTGGAGGAGTCGGTCATCGAAGTGGGTGCCGGGGCTGAGAATTTTGGTGACGGCGCGTTTGACGAGTTGGCCGGGCTTGGGTTCTTCAACCTGGTCACAGATTGCGACCTTCTTTCCTGCGCGGAGGAGTCGGGCGATATAGGAGTCAGCGGCGTGGAATGGAATGCCGCACATGGGGGTGCTTCCGCGTTTGGTGAGGGCGACGTTCAGGATCTGTGCGCCACCTCGTGCATCATCGAAGAACATCTCGTAGAAGTCACCCAGGCGGAACAGCAGGAGAGCATCGCGAGGCAACTCGCTTTTGATGCGTTGGTACTGAAGCATCATGGGTGTGAGTTGCGTTTGTTTGGACATGCGCGGGCAAGGTAGCGTGCAAGCGAAGTGGTTTGAAGGAAGATTTGGTGATGAGCGCGCGGTGTTGATGCGAAGAAAAAACTAGTCACTGTGAAAAGTTTTGTTAAATGTCTTCAACAGATGCCCAGAGATAGTCACGCCAACTGTGATGAAACACACGATGATGTGGCTGGCGGCATCTTCCCCCAAACCATCAAACAACTGGAACGGAGGTGACATCAAGTGCCCGCAAAGAAAAAGGTTGCTAAGAAAAAGGCGGCTCCCAAGAAGGCAGCTGCGAAGAAGGTAGCCAAGAAGGTTGCTGCCAAGGCTCCGGCCAAGAAGGCTCCGGCCAAAAAGGTTGCTGCCAAGGCTCCGGCCAAGAAAAAGGCTGCCAAGAAGGTTGCAAAGAAGAAGTAACCTCTAATTCCGATAGTTGAAACTCAGGATGGCGTGTCCTGTATACCAACCCCAGGACCGCCATCCTGGCTTTTTGTACCCAGGAGAGTTTTCAGATCGTGTCGAAGTCCACACTGGTATTTGACATAGAGACCTCGGCGATGCCTGTGGAGGCATTTGACGAGGTGCAGCAGGAGTATTTGTTTCGGGACGCGATGCGTCAGCCTACGCTTGAGGCACAGGAGGCGAGGCGTGAGGAGCTGAAGCAGCAGCTGAGTTTGTATCCCCTGACATCGCAGGTGGTATGTATTGCGATGGTGAACGCGGATTCGGGTGGAGGTCAGGTGGTTTATTTGGCGGATGATTTTGAGGAGGAGGCGGTGTCGGGTGGTGGGCAGGTTCAATTTGTGCCTTGTCCGGATGAGTCGGAGTTACTGACCACGTTTTGGACGGCTGCGGCGAGGTTTGACCGGGTTGTGACGTTTAACGGCCGGGGGTTTGACGTGCCGTTTGTGTATTTGCGATCGGCTTTATTGAACGTGCCGATTACGCGGAAGGACTGGTTGGGTTATCGTTTTCAGTGTGATCCTCACTGTGATTTGGCGGAGCAACTGACCTTTTACAACGTGAGTGGTCGTGATGGTGCGGCCAAGCGCTTCAACCTGGATTTTTACTGCAAGGCCTTTGGGATTGTGTCGCCGAAGAGCGAGGGGATTTCGGGGATGGACGTCGGGCGTTTGATGGAGGACGGCCGGCACCGCGAGGTGGCGGAGTATTGTCTAAGGGATGTTCGGGCGACGGTGGAATTGTATCGCGTGTGGTTGGACAGGTTGGCTGGCATTCGCTAGCGGTGTTGGAGGTTTGATTTCGAATCTGGACAGGGGGCAGGGGTGTCTGGAGACTTTGCCGGATGCGATGGTTCTACCGCAATTTTGCCCGTCCGATTTTATTTCGGCAAAACCCTGAGTTAGTGCATGACCGGACGTTGCATGCCTTGGGGTTTATCAGCCGGCATGAGTGGGCGAGGCGGGGATTGTCGATGTTATGTGGATCCGGGTTATTGCCGGTGGAGTGTTGGGGGTTGAAGTTTCCTAATCCGGTGGGTTTGGCGGCGGGCATGGACAAGGTTGCGGAGGCGGTTCCCGCGTGGGAGGCGATGGGCTTTGGGCATGTGGAGTTGGGTGGGGTGACGCAGCATGGTCAGCCGGGGAACGACCGGCCGCGGGTATTTCGTGCGGTGGCGGATGAGGCGATTGTGAACCGGATGGGTTTCAACAATCCCGGTGCGGAGGAGGTGGCCAAGAAGTTGCGAGCATGGCGTGACGCGGGGCGATGGCCGCAGCATCCGGTGGGGATGAATTTGGGTAAGTCGAAAGTGACACCGCTGGAGGAGGCTGCGGAGGACTACTGTTATTCCTACAAGCTGGTGCGGGATCTGGTGGACTTTGTGGTGGTGAACGTGAGTTCACCCAACACGCCGAACTTGCGGAAACTGCAGGACAAGGCGGCATTGGACGAGATTCTGTCGGCTTTGCAGGAGGAGAATGGGAAGGGGACCACGAAGCCGATTTTGGTGAAGGTGGCCCCGGACCTGACCTTTGAGGCCTTGGACGAGATTGTAGGTTTGCTGGAGGCGCGTGCGGTGGCGGGGTTGGTGGCTACGAATACGACCATTCAGCGTCCATCAACGGCTGATGCGAAGGCCCGGAGTGTCTATGAGGAAGCCGGAGGTTTGAGTGGTCGTCCCTTGAGGGCGCGGAGCACGGAAGTCATTGCGCATTTGTATCGGCAGACGGCGGGGAGGGTTCCGATTGTGGGGGTTGGGGGCATATTTAGCGTGGAGGATGCGTGGGAGAAGGTGTGTGCGGGGGCTACCTTACTGCAGATTTACACGGGGTTGGTTTATGAAGGCCCGTGGTTGGTGAGGGATTTGGTGAGCGGTTTGAAGTCGAGACTTGAGGTTGAGGGGGTGCGGAGTCTGCATGAGCTGGTGGGTTCATCACATCGCTGAGGGGGGCTATTCTTGGGGTGTTTTTGGGGATCGACTGCGTGCTTTTCAAGCGGCAGCTGCGGGTGTAGAGAGGAGCATGTCCCGACGCTCATGGTGCTTCCGAGGAGTTGTTTCCTTCGTTCAGCTGTTTGTTTGTGTCTTGGTGGTAGGAGCTCCGATCCGGCTGCATCCGGACAACCCGCATTACTTTTTATGGCGTGGGGAGCCG
>JBMTVN010000015.1:0-33731 GCA_049451415.1 Limisphaerales bacterium
CAATCGCCTCAATCGTGTTCGCAAACGCCAACTGCAGGTTGTTATGCGCATGGATCCCCACATCCTTCCCCGCCGACTTGGCATAGTGCATATACTTGCGGACCAAATATTGCACCTGTTCGCTATACAAAGTCCCAAAGCTGTCCACGAGATAGATCGAATTGGCCTCACTCTGGGCAATTAAGTCCAGACCTTCATCCAATTGCCGCTCCGGAACAGTACTCACCGCCATCACGTTCAACGCCGTCTCATACCCCTTGTCATGCGCATCCTTCACCATGTCCAATGCCATGGGGATCTGGCTGATGTAACAGGCCACCCGCACCAGATCGATCACGCTCTGGTCCCGGGGCAGGATGTCCTCGCGATAATCACATCGTCCCGCATCCGCCATCACCGAAATCTTGGTCCCCTGCTTTTCGTCACCAATGATCCGACGCAAATCCTCCTCCCGACAATACTTCCAGTCCCCATACTCCCCGGCCACGATCCCCTTCTGCGACCCCTTGTAACCCAATTCAATGTAGTCAATCCCCGCCTCAACACAGGCTCGATAAACCGCCTTTACCACCGACTCCTCAAACTGATGGTTGTTCATCAGGCCACCGTCCCGAATCGTACAGTCCAGAACCTTGATCTCAGGCCGATACGAAATCCAGCGACTCGCAGGTGATTCCTTTGCCTTAACCTCTTTGCTCGATGTTTCGGTTTCCTTCATGGGATATGACGGCCTTGCCTAGTGCTTACACCGCCAGAAATCAACCCAGAACTCGCCCGAATACCAAAACCTTTGATTTTTGCAGCCCCCCTAAGCACTCTGCTCCCATGATGCAACCGCTCGCGCTCCTCGCCTACGAGAACCTCCTGCCCGGAGGCCAGCTCGTAAATCGATTGCGCGAACTCGGTTACCGCATCCTCGTCCTGACACTCGCCACCAATCTCGCCGAAGCCGCCAAGGAACATACCCCCCTCGTCATCCTCGTCGACCTCATCTCCAAGACCACCGACGTCCCCTCCTGCATCGCAGCCCTCCGGGACAGCCCGGAAACAGATCATATTCCCATCCTCGCCTTCGCCCCGCTTCAGGAATCCGCCCTCCATCAGGCCGCCCGCCAGTCCGGTGCAACGCTGACCGCCGTCAGCGATGGTATCCTCGAGCAACTCCCCGCCCTGATGGCTCAGGCGCTCGACGTCCATTAACTCGAGAATCTCTCCCCTCGGTCCTGTGACCTTCTAATCCTTAACGGGTTGAGGTTTATGCGCCCTGACGGATACGTAAATCGTATGATACGACACTTGACGTATTCCATGCTTTGACTTAGAACTCGTCACGATTCGCTCAAAGGCACGGTGAATACGTTGATTCCGCGGAGGTGTCCCAGTCCTCACTTGAAGATTCAGGTCAGGATATGGAGCGCGGACAACCGGCCAGGAAGGCGTCTCAGCAAATAGAAGTATAGGAGTACTTATGGCCAGTAACGGCAAGGTCAAGTGGTTCGATAACAAGAAGGGCTTCGGTTTCATCATCCAGGAGGAAGGCCCTGATGTCTTTGTGCATCATACCGCTATCCAAGGAGATGGATTCCGGACGCTAAATGAAGGTGAAGTCGTCGAATTCGAAGTCATCCAAAGCAACAAAGGCTTGAAAGCGCAGAACGTTCAGCGCAATCAGGTCTGATGGCTTTAGGGCATCAGGACTACTCTCGAATTCCACAAGGCTCCGCGACCCCCGCAGACGGGGAGTGGAGTCTTTATGTTCACGTCCCCTTCTGCGCGCGTAAATGCGACTACTGCGCTTTCTATTCTGAACCTGCACTTGAGCTCGGAGACCGCTTCACCGAGGCCCTCATCCGCGAGCTCCAGCTAAGAACGCCATCCTCCTCCCCCAAAACCATCTTCTTCGGAGGCGGAACCCCCACCCTGCTCACGCTCCGTCAATGGGAGGATATCCTGTCCACCATCCACCAACGCTACCCGGGCCTTAGCTGCGAGTGGACCGTGGAATGCAACCCCGCCACGCTCTCACTCGATAAGGCCAGACTCCTCCACCAGGGAGGCGTCAATCGGGTTTCCATGGGCGTTCAGTCCCTCGACGAACAACTCCTCGATCGGTTGGGGCGAGTGCACAGCCGGGACATGGTCTTCCGCTCCTTCGATACCTTGCGTCGAGCCGGCTTCGACAATCTCAATATCGATCTCATGTTCGCCATCCCCGGCCAGAGCATGGAAGTCTGGCAAGCCACGCTCGATGAAGCGCTCCAGATGCAAAGCGAACACATCTCCTCCTACGAGATCATCTACGAGGAAGACACCCCCCTCTTCCATCAGCTGCAGGCCAAGGAAATCGACATTGATGAGGACCTGGCCTGTGCCATGTATGAAACGCTGCGCGACACCTGTGCCAACCACGGCCTGGCCCAGTACGAAATCGCGAACTTCGGCAAAAGCAGGCCCGGCGACCCACACGGCCTGCCCGCACACGCCTGCCGCCACAACCTCACCTACTGGCGAGGCCGCCCCTACCTCGGGCTCGGCCCCAGCGCCAGCTCGTTCATGGATGGCATCCGTACCCGGAACTGGAGCAACACCCGCCTCTACTGCGAGTGCCTTGAAAAAAACAAGACGCCTCTTGAATCCCGGGATGAACTAAGCCCACTGGCCCGAGCCGGTGAAATCGCCGCCTTTGGCCTGCGGATGGTGGTCGGCTGGCAGTTCGCGGAGTTCACCGCAGCAACTGGTTTCGACCTCCGCGAACACTGGAACAGTGAGATGAACCAGCTCGTCGCCTGCGGTTGGGGTGAACTAACCGACCGGCAGTTCCGCCTCTCAGACCAAGGACTACGCTTTGCCGATGCTGCAGGCGCGATGTTCCTTCGTACTCCGACGGAGGCAGCTGCGGCACGAACAGAGGGGTGATTCCCAGAGCTCCGTTGTCCACAGAGCTCACAAGACACGACCCGGACCGGACCAGGGATAACCGGCTCTTGTTCCCGCAGCTTACCTCCCCAGGAACGACTCGAACCCCCCGCCCAACAACTGCTTCACGTCCGACTCAATATCCGACCGCTTCACCGGCCATCCCGCCTCAGCCAAATCGCAATACTTGTCGCCCAGAACTCGCGACAGAATGCCACGGAAGTGGGACCATTTGTAGATCACCTGGTCCAACACCCGCGCATCAGAATGCTGCGGGGTGCAGCTCAGCCCCACCAACTCCAGCCGCATGCGGGTCATTTCCTCAATCACCTCAGGCACATTCGTAAACCACCAGCATCCGAAAATATGCAGGTTGCGGAACTTCCGAGCCAGGACACAAAGCTCATGCTGGTTCTCCCGCGATAATACCGTCACTAGAAAACGCACGTCCGGATAGGCCGCGCAGAGGTTGGCCAGCGCACTCAGGTCACTCCTGCCAACACCATCTCCCGCCAGACCCAACCCCGGATTGACCGCACGCTTGACCCCCAGCATCAATGCGAAAGCCAATCCACTGTCCCGACAAAAAGGAATCACCGCCCGCTCAATCAAACGCGCACAGTCGTCGTTGCCCGGAAATGCAAAATCCGGCGGCAGGGAAACCATCAGGTAACGCGCATCCATGCGCCCCGACCAGTCCGCCAGGAAGCGACGCACCGAATCAATGGTCTTCCCGTTGATCGATCTTCCGCATGGATATCCCCAACCGCTCAAGCGCTTCGCCGCCCCGGACCATTGCGTCAGCAATGGATCCACCCGCAGCGCCGCCTCAAATCGCGGATCCCGGCTGAACCCCTTCTCCCAAACCGGACGCTCCTCGTCATCAAACGGCGAGTTCGTCATGCAAAGCTTGCTCAGGCCGGCAGCAGTAAATACCCGGGCAACATAGGCCTCCGGCTTCTGCTTGCGAAACCACCCCCGCAATGACTTCAAATCCCGATGCCGTACATCAATCCCCAGGGCATGCAACGTCGTCACAACACCCCGACACGCCTCAGATACCGGACTGTGCCGCACAAACAGCTGATCCCAGATCAATTCGGCCTGCTGCCCCTTGGGCAACTGCCAGAACTTGGCATACGGCATGTCCGGCATGTACCGGAACGCTTCGGCCACCAGATAATGATAGACCAGCAGCTCGTCGATCCCCCAAAGCAGCAGGGAACGAAAGGAAGGGTCATACAAATGTGTGTGGATATCAAAGACCGGGGTGGAATGAACCACCTCATCCACAAATCGTCGAATGGCAGCAGGCTTCTTCATCGGGTTGGAAATGATTGAATCACTCCCCCCCGCCGTGCCAAGCCGAAATCCCCCGCCTAGACGAAGGCAAGATCCTCTACCATCTGCGCCGAAGGCCCACACTCCGCCATCAAGGGCAACTCGGGGTTGCGATGACGAATCCCCGCCAGATCAGTGTAAATCCGGAATATATCCGTGTTCTTAATGAACCCACCAAACCTGTCTGCACCCGGACCGGTAGCCACCAATGTCACGTGGTCAGAAGTGTGCGACGTCCCCGTCCAGCCAATCCCATAGTAATTGCCCAGGAGCTGCCCCAACTGGGCCGACCTCGAGTCCAGCGCGCCAAAAACAGGCTGCCAGTCCCCAGCCAGATAGCCTGCAAACCGCCTGGCAATCTCCAGCGGCACCTCATAGCCCACAGCCCCCTCCAGAACCTCCTGCACTACCGCAGGCTTCACCACCAGGACCTCCCGCTCAGTCTTGCCGTCCGGCAATAAACGCGTACCAACAGCACCGGCCCCTGCCGCCTTCACCAACCGATCCTGAATCGAGCCAAAGGAACAAGTGGTATGCGGCAGATTCGCAAATAAACCCGGACTGTCCAGATAGTCTCCCCCCATCCCGTTCAGGGCCGGGTTCGAATTGCCATGATCCGTAGTCACCACAAGCAAAGTATCCCCCTGCTCACGCTGATACTGGAGACACACGTCCAAAGCTTCATCAAATGCCAGTTGATCAAACAACATCGCTCCCGCGTCCGAGCTGTGTGCCCCATGATCCACCCTGCCCCCCTCGACCTGCAGGAGGAATGACCCATAGCAATCCAGCCGCTCCAAAGCCCGGGAAGTCATCTCCGCCAAAGTCGGCACCTTCTGCTGCAAATCCTCCCGATGGTCGCGATCAACGGTATAAGGCAAATGACCGCTCGCAAATGTCCCGAGCCATCGCCCGGACAAGGGCGCCTTCATCAGGGCATCCCGCCCCCGCATGACATGATATCCCCACGCCTCAAATTCCGCTGCCACATCGCGCTTGTCCCCACGCTTGGCCGCATCAAAATACTGGCTTCCCCCTCCCAGCAATACCTCCACCCGACGCTCGAGATACTGAAGGGCAATCGTGTCCGCACTAGACCTCGATTCGATGTTCACTGTAAAGCCGGCCGGCGTCGCGTGCGTGATCTCCGTCGTGGTCACCAGCCCCCTAGCCCAGCCCATCTCCCCAAACAACTCACTCAGGGTCCGCAACGCCCGCCCGTCAGGAAGCATGTTCAATGCACCGTTCTTGACTCTGGACCCACTGCCCCAGCTGCTCGAGGCCGCCGCCGAATCGGTGACCAGTGAGTTCAAGGAACGGGTCTCCATCAACGCTGCCACCGCATTCTCCTTTTGGTAGAGCCCCATCCAGCTCAAGGGACGCCCGCGCACAAGCCTCGAAAGCTGGTCTCCCATCGCCAGAGTCCCGGAACTCATGCCGTCCGCCACCATATGGATGATGCGCTTCGGCTTCCCGCGATTCGATCTCGCCCCCGCAAATACCGCACCGCCCAAAAAGGGAGCCACGGCAGAACTACCCAAGCCCGCGCGGCTCAAAAAAGAACGCCTTGAAATCGACATGCCCAGCAAAGTCCCCACTGCAGGGAATTCAGTCAAGTGACAACCCTGCGCACCCGGCAGGAATGCAGGGCCAACGGCCAACTTCAGCAACCAAATCAGCCTGTTTGACCTTGCAAACTACAGCTTTGCCTCCTACGTTGCGGCCGCTGTGGATGCCTCTTCTTCAGGCCAAATAAGCCAATACATACCAGTTCTTATGCTGGTGTTGCTCTCTCTGGGTTTCACCGGCGGAATGCTCGGACTCTCCGTCCTGTTCGGCAAGCTCGGTGGACGGTCGAAAATCAAGGACACGGCCTACGAGTGCGGCGCCCTGCCTCAAGGCGCGGGCGTAGCCAGAATGGGAATCCGCTTCTATCTCGTGGCAATGCTTTTCATCCTCTTCGATATTGAAGTGGTCTTCCTCTACCCATGGGCTGCCGTCTATCGCGATATGCTGGTCGAAAACGCCAACCTGATTTTTGGCAGCATGCTGTCCTTCCTCGGGATCCTCTTCATCGGCTACGTCTACGCGCTCAAAAAGGGTGCGTTCGAATGGCACCGCTAGGCCTGGTCGCCCCCTCCAGTTGATCCGCTCCTGAGCCGCTCTCGCCAGGCAACTCTCGATATCTTCCCCCGAACGTCCGTCTGCAGCGAGTCCACAAAACACCACTCTCTGGGCACCTGCCAGTCGGGCAGACTGAGTCGCAAATAATCCGACAACACCTCCGCAGTCAAAGGCTCACCAGCCACGACAACCGCCACAATTCGGTCCCCCTTCACGCTGTCCACCCCCGGCACACCCAACACCAGACAACCCCGCACCGCAGGATGTCTTGATAGCGGGTCCTCAATGGCTTGCGGATACACCTTCCGGCCCGCCATGTTGATGACATCCACAGCTCGTCCCCGTAGCAACACCCGTCCATCCACCAGTTCCGCCAAATCTGTCGTCTGATACACGCCGCACCCCAACGTAACGCTGGATTCCCCCAGATACCCTGCCCCAACTGCATCGCTCCGCACTGTTAAACGTCCATCCTCCACCGTCAATTCCACCCCGTCCATCGCCCCGCCCACCAGGTCGACCTGGGTCCGGGGCACCTCGCTCCGGTCATACGCGATTCCGCCGCATTCGCTGGCTCCATAAAAATTATGCACCTTCAGGCCAAACCGCGCGTAGATCGCCTGCTCAACCTTCAACGGCAATGTCGCACCAGCAGAGATCGCCAGCTTCACCCCTTCACCCAAGACACCCGAATCATACCAATGCCGCCATAAAACAGGCACCCCCGGGAGGGTCACCGGCCCGACCAGCCTGAAACTCTTGCGCAACAGCTCGGGCAAGCCGCTTCCGCATAGCACCAGAGGAATCCCCAGGATCAGCAAAGGCAACACCAAGCTTGAAAACCCATAGGAATGCGCCAATGAAATGGCCCCCACGTTCGCAAACTCACGCCTCAACCCCATCGTCGACCGGATGTTCTCAACATCCGCCAAAAGCTGCTCAGCCCGGAAGACAATCACCCGTGCCGCCCCGGTCGTCGCTGAGGTAGTCTTGAAATGTACCCAGTCGTCATGACGCTCCTCCAGCGCCGGAGCTGACTGCCCCTCTTCCAAGGGACAAACCACACATCCCCACCGCCACGCAGTCAGGACCGACCGCACAAACTCAGCCCCCATCCCCCGGGGAAAAACCACCCCGCCGTTCGGTCGACCGGCTGACTCCGCCCACTGGTCCAGTTCCCTAAAGGTCCACCGCCTGCCCGAAGAAAGCTCCCATAAAGCTACCTCGGAAGCCCGCTCACCCACCACCTGACGCCATGAGTCATAAAGCACGCCAACCTAAGTAAGCGAGGCACCACCGCCTCCGCAAGTGTCGAACAAGGCGCTCTTGGCGCCAACCATCCGTCGGGATACGCTGCCAAGCGAAGTATGCAGCCAGGCCGAACTCCACCTACCAAGAACCCCGGCATAGGAATCCTGCTCCTTGCCTGCACTCTCCTCCTGTTGGGAGCCCCCGGCTGCTGCCACTGCCCCGAAGCTCAACCTGCACCCCGTCCATTCCATTTCGGTGCAGATACGCTCTCGTTCGCCAATGAACTCCGCTGGGAATATGGCTACAACGAGAACGGCGACTGGGAAGGCTCCCCCCGAAAACCCCCGCCCGAATACTCCAACCATTGCTTCGCCGTCGCCCGCGCAGCCAAGCAGTTCTTCTGGAATGCCTCATTCAAACCAGAGCTGCCGAAAACCAACGCCCCGGCTTACGCCCGACTCATTCAGCAGGTCATGCGCAGCAACCCCCGGAAGCCGGCGAGGACAACTCACCGCATCGCTATCCCGGGCTACGCGAACCTCCACGATTTCAGCCGCGACCACGAGGACTCGATCAAGAAGGCCACCGGCGGAGCATGGCATAGCTACGTCCAGAGGGGGAATTGGCGCATGATCTTCCCCTTCTCAAGCAAACATCAGGCTTCCACCGCAAAGGATCACGCCTATGCCTGCCAGTCAGGCTCGCCGATCGTCATACACGTCGTGGACTTCCCCAGCCTCAAACTCAACCACGCGATCGTCGTATATGCCCTCAACCAATCCCATGACCGATGGCACTTTGAAGTCTACGACCCCAATGAGCCTGATCACCCGCGAACACTCGATTATTGCCCCTCCACGCGTGAGTTTGTATTTCCTCCCACCAATTACTTCCCCGGGGGCCCGGTCCATGTCTATCAGGTCTACTGCAACCTGATCTACTAACCCGTCGTTCCCCTAAAAACCCTCCAGCGGTTCGCGCCCCGCAAAACCACCGTCCAGCTCGTGCCAGTGCTCGATGTCATCCTCCCCAACCTCCCAGCAAAGGAACACTTCCCGTCCCTGATAAATGGCGGGAAAATCAACCAGCCCCCGGTCCAGATCTTTCAGCTGAATCTCCCGACTGCGGAATTCGCCCAGAAGTTCACGAAAACGGACGAAGTTGCTTAAATAGCCACCCACAGCCTCCCCCCCAACATCCGCACCTTCCACCATCAAGCCCTTGAGCCGCTTGTCAAATCGCCCCAGCCGGTCCCTGGTATCCACTAACTCACCCAACCATTTCCGCACCTCCGGAAGCAAGGCCTTGGCCTCCTCCCGACTGTAGTGCCTTGTGAATCGGCGGCTCATCACTCAATACCGCCACCCTCCCCCAGCTTCTGCTCAATCACGGCGTCAGGAGACAGGATCAGCGCCTTGGACCATTGCTCACGCGCATCGTCCTTCTTGCCAAGCGCCTCATAAACATCCCCCAAGTGATCATACAGGGTCGGGTCCGGCTCAGAGGACAACTCCACCGCTCTCTCCAGCCATATCACCGCATCCTGTGCCCGTCCCAACCTGAATAAGACCCAACCCAGACTATCCAGATACGCAGCATTGTCCGGCTCGAGGTCAACGGCCCGCTGGATCAGCTCCAATGCCTCCTCCAAGTTATTACCCAAATCCGCCCACATATAGCCGAGGTAATTCAACGCCTCAGCAAATTCAGCATCCAACTCCAAACACTTCCGGAATAACACCGCAGCCATCTCATAATCCCCAGCCCGTTCACTCGCCGCTCCATACTGGAAATAAAACCCGGCGTTCAATGCCTCCTGCCCGGATGCACTTTCCAGAATCTCCGCCTGCGTAAAATGCTTCACCGCCTCCACCCAGGCCTCTTGCCGCATGCAGGCCAAAGCCGTGTAATACTCGACCGCAAAATCCGCCTCCCCAAAACGTCCGCGAATCAGTTCCAAGGTCGCCAAGGCCCTGTCCGGAGAGTCGCGGCGCAGCTGGACAGCCACCAACTGCAAATAAGCCGCCCGTGAGTCCGGTTGCAGGAGAATCGCCCGGTTCAGGAACTCTTCCGCATCCTCCAAATCCCCCGCCTCAAACGCCAACGAACCCAAAACAAAAGCCGCCCTCCGGTTGTGCGGCTGCAACTCCAACAGCTGCCTCAACAAACGCGCCGCCTCAACCCGGTTGCCGCTGTACAAATAAAGGTCCGCCAGGTTCTCCCACGCCATCCCCTGCTGCGGATAGAGTTCCACCCAGTCCCGATACAGCTCCTCAGCCCGCTCCAGATCCCCCAGGCGCTTGTAACCCTCCGCCAAAAATGCCAGTAAAATAGCCTCGCGCGGCTCCAGTAACGCCGCCCGATCCAGCAGGGCCGCAGCCTCCGGCCGCAACGCTTCTGCCCTTTCCGGATGTACCCTGAAAAAGGAAAAATAAAACTCCGCCACAGCCACCAGATATGCCGGATCCAGACTGGTCAGCTGACCCGCCTCACGAATCACCCCCAAGACCTTCTCCTCCGAACCCTCCTCAGAATAGAGCTGAACCAGGTTTTGATAAGCCTGCAGATAGAAAGGATCCCGGTCCAATGCCTCGCGATTCGCCCGTTCTGCCTCCTCGACCAAGCCCTGCCTCCCATAAGCCAAAGCTAATCGCCCAAAATAAGAAGCCGGAGGTCGGGGCCGGGCCAAACACTCCCCTAGAAAATCCACCGCAGCACCATAAGCCTCCATCCCCAACATTCGGTCCGCTACCCTCAAAACCAGCTCCTCCCGGCCCAAATCCGCCAAAGCAGCCAAACGAAAATGCTCCAGCACCACTGCAGGACTCTCACCCGCAAGCTCAGCCAAAACCCCCGCCCCATAGTGGGCATGCCCCACGACGCGACGCTCTACAGCCTCCTCGCTCCAATAGGTGTCTGCCGCACCATGCCTTTCAGGCACAGTACGACATCCTAGCAGAGCCAGCAGACAGACCATCCCCAGTCCGGTGAAGACCAGACTCAGACAGCCCTGTAACCGCAAGTGGCCCACAGGTCGCGACATGATAAAAACGCAGCCCCGTCACAGCGGGGCTGCGCTCGTGAAACCCGGATCGATCGGCAAGCGATCGAACCGCTACTTCTGCCAAGTACGCTTCTTGTGGCGGTTCGCGCGCAGCTTCTTGCGGCGCTTGTGCTTGTTGATCTTCGTTTTACGACGTTTCTTAAGTGATCCCATAATCCGTAAAGGGGTTAGTATACTACTTTGTTCAAGGGGTACTCAATAATTCCTTCTGCCCCGGCTTGCTTCAGGGAAGGTATCATCTCGCGCACCACACATTCGTCAATAATGGTCTCCACCGCCACCCAACCAGGTTGCCCCAGCTGACTGATCGTCGGATTCCTCAAAGCCGGCAACGCCTTCAATAAGGCCGCCACCTTTTTCTCCTCAATATTCATCTTTAACCCCACCTTGGTCTCCGCCTCCAAGGCACCACGCAACATCAAGGCCATCGTCTCAATCTTCGACCGCTTCCAACGATCCTTCCACGATGTCTCGTTCGCAATCAAACGCGGCGTGGAAATCATCAATGTGTCAACAATACGCAGCTTGTTCGCCCTCAAAGAGGACCCCGTCTCCGTAATTTCCACAATCGCATCCACCAGCTCATGGGCCTTCACCTCGGTGGCGCCCCAGGAGAACTCAACCTCAGCCTTGACCCCGTGCTTCCGCAAATACTTCTTCGTGATCCCCACGACCTCGGTTGCGATCCGCTTGCCCTGCAAATCCTTCACGGTCTTCACCGGAGAACTCTCGGGCACAGCCAAAACCCAGCGAGCAGGCTGACGAGTCGCCTTGCTAAACAAGAACTCCCCAATCTCGTGAACCTTGGATCCGTTCTCATGAATCCAATCGTGCCCGGTAATCCCGCAATCCAAATAGCCGTGCTCCACATACCGGCTAACCTCCTGCGCCCGGATCAACCGAATCTCCAGCTCCGGATCGTCCACGTAAGGCAGATAAGAACGGCTCCCCACGTTAATGTTCCAGCCGGCCTTCGCCATCTTCTCAAGCGTTGCCTGCTGCAGACTCCCTTTGGGAAGCCCCATCCGCAACACAGGCTGCTTCTTGGTAACTTTCTTCTTCATCGTTCTAAAGCAATACTCTGCGCCCCTCCACCCGATAATCGCCCCCCAGCAAAATCTCCATGGCCTCGGGATAGGCCTCGTGTTCGGCCTGCTGAATCCGTGCATGCAAACTAGCAGCCGTGTCTCCTGCCTCCACCGGCACCGCCCGCTGCACCACAATCGGCCCGGTATCAATCCCCTCATCCACCAGGTGAACTGTGCAACCCGCCACCCTCACCCCATACTCCAAAGCCTGTCGCCAAGCCTCCAACCCCGGAAACGCCGGCAGCAAAGAGGGATGGATGTTGACTACCCGGCCCGCAAAAGCCCGCAAGAATCCGCCCCGCAAAACCCGCATGAAACCCGCCAGCACCACCCAATCCACCCCGGCACTACGCAAAGCCTCTACATAAACCTGCTCCGCCTCGTCATCCAGCTTCGTGCGAAACTTCCCCGGAGCCAAATACCTCCCCGCAACCCCAAGCTCAGTCGCCCGCCCTAGAATCCCCGCCTCAGGCACATCGGATAACACCAGGACGATCTCAGCGTTCAGCCGACGCTCGGAGCAGGCCCGGGCAATAGATACCATGTTGGAACCTTTGCCCGACCCCAAAACACCAAGACGCAACGGGCGATCGGAATTCACGCGCCGTTCTGTGTAACAGAGGATCAACCTCGATCAAGCAGAAACCCCCGATCTTACGTCGCTTCTTCACTCCGAATGCTAATACCCCCCACCCGCGATCTGCCTCTGACCATCGAGTGCAGAAGATGGAACAGGAAATGCTACGTATATTGTCGTATGTTTGCCGGAAGCATCCAAAACGAAATGATCCTCGCGGACCAGCCGGTTCTGGTGGTGGACGGCCCCATTCTGAATTCTTTCTCGCGCATCGAGGAAGCAACTGAGTTTGTCACCCGCCAACACAGCGATACCGCGATCATTCTCAGACACAATGGACAAAACTGGGACATCCTTCCCCGCGGCCTCAGCCCCGCCGAAACAGGCTAACCAGAACCAGTCCTGATCAAGCCACCCCTCGCCCCGGGGACGGCATCCCCCACAACTCCACCATTGTGGCGCCCACTCTCGCGCTCTATACTTCGGATGTGCTTCGCCTCACGCGCCAAGAACAATTCGCGATAGCCACAGTCCTGCTCCTCCTGCTCGTCGGGTGGAGCACCAAGACTTGGCTCCTCGCTTCGTCGTCAGACGATGCACAACAGCATTCGTCCTACTATCCATAGTCATGCAGTCGGCTTACTTCGAAGAAATCCTCGACGCCATCCTTGCACAGGATACCCGCTTCTCACGCGATGCTTACCATTTCGTGCGGGAAGCCCTTGATTTCACCCAACGTAAACTATTCCCTTCGGATCAGCCTTCCAACCCAGCCCCGAATACGGAAAACCGGCACGTCACCGGCCAGCAGTTGCTCGAAGGGTTGCGTGATTATGCCCTGCAAACCTATGGCCCCATGTCCCTGACACTCCTCGAGTCATGGGGCATAGCCCGCTGTGAGGATATCGGGGACATGGTCTTTAATCTCGTAGACCACGGTCGCGGTATGTTCGGAAAAACCGATACGGATACGAGGGACGACTTCCGCAACGGATTTGATTTCCGTGAAGCCTTTACCCTCCCGTTCCTCCCATCCCAAACCGGAGGCCCCACACCCAAGGAAATGCGGGAAGCCTAACCGTCACCCCCCACTCCTGACCCGCCCCTAGAAGCAAACCATGTATCTCCATCGAACTAAGGCGCCAAAAGCGCCCCTCTCCCCGTCTACCCCAATCGCCACTTCAATTCCCCCAACTACGCTCCACACCCTGGCGAATGGCCTCCAGATCATTGTCCGAGAGGATCACTCCGCACCAGTCGTAGCCACCCAGGCGTGGTGCCGTACCGGCAGTATTCACGAAGGTCGATGGCTCGGGGCAGGCCTGTCCCATGTCCTTGAACACATGCTGTTCAAAGGCACCAAAAAGCGCACAGGCCCCAGACTCGATCAGGAGGTCACCGAAGCCGGCGGCTACTTCAATGCCTACACCTCCTATGACCGGACAGTCTATTGGATCAACACCCCCGAAACCGGCGCATCCACTGCCATCGATGTCCTCGCTGACATCATGCAAAACGCGACTCTGCCCGCCGATGAACTGGTGAGCGAACTCGATGTCATCCGCCGGGAGATGGACATGGGCCACGATGATCCCGGACACCGCGCCAGCCGTCGTTTGTTCGAGACTGCCTTCGCACACAGCCCCTGCCGTCATCCGATTATTGGCCACCGGGAACTCTTTGATCAGCTCACCGCCGGGGATATTCACGCCTATTACCAGCAACGCTACGCACCTAACAACCTCTTCTTCGTAGTCGTGGGCGATGTGGAGGAAGCTCAAGTCATCGACCAAATCTCAAAGGCCTTTGCGAATGCCAGGCCAGTCAGTCTACCCCCGACCTTCCTGCCTGCCGAACCCAGACAAATCTCCGCCCGCGAGCGCATTGAGGAGGCAAACATCGCTCTCGGCCACATGCACCTCAGCTGGCACACCCCTGATTCCAGGCACGCCGACGCCCCCGCACTGGACATCCTTACTACACTACTTGGAGCCGGACGCAGCTCACGGCTCTACCAGAGAATTCGTGAGAAACTCGGACTGGTGCACTCGGCCGACGCCTGGACCTACAGCCCGGGCCATACCGGCATTCTGGGCATCAGCGCCATTATCGACGGGCAACGGCACGCGAAAGCCACCCAGGCACTCCTCGCAGAGGCCACCCTGCTCCAGGAAAAACCCGTCTCCCGCAGCGAACTTGCCAAGGCCAAAAAACTCTTCATGGCGGCAGCGCTTTCAACTCGCAAAACCATGCAGGGCCAAGCCCAGGATCTCGGTGGCAGCTGGCTCATGGCCGATGACTTCAACTTCTCGGAGAAATACCTCCAGCACCTGATCGCCACGACTGCAGACGACATCCAGCGTGCAGCCCGCACTTACCTCCGGCAGGATGGCCTAACCCATTACGCCCTCCTCCCGACCGGTTCGAAACCCGCCTCCCAACACAAGCAATCCGGCCACGCGACCCAAGCCCCACAACTGACGACGCTCTCCAACGGACTCAGGGTCATCGTCAAGGAAGACCATCGCCTCCCGTTCGTAGACCTGAGGTGGGTCACCCTCGGGGGAGTCCTCCGGGAATCCACCGAAGACAACGGGATCACCCACCTCATGACCCGCTGCCTGCTCAAAGGAACCCGAAACCGCTCCGCCAAACAAATCGCCCTCGAAATCGAATCCGTCGGCGGACATCTCGAAACCTACGGGGCCAACAACAGCTTCGGTGTCCAACTGGAAGTGCTCAAACAGGATTTCCCGCTCGGTGCCAGCCTCCTCGCGGACGTCCTCCTCAACCCGAAGTTCCCCGCCCCGGAAGTCAAAAGAGAACAGGAAGTGCAGCTTGCCGCCATCCGGGCACGAGAAGACCAGCTGCTCAAAAGCGCCGTCCGCCTCCTCCGGGAAAAGTTGTTCGGCCCCTCCGGCTATGGCCTGGACTCACTCGGTAAAACCAGCTCCGTCAAGACCCTCACCCCCAACCACCTGCGCGCCGCACTCAAAGACTGGCTCGACCCGAGCCAATCGGTCCTCGCTGTCGCAGGCGATATAACGGTGGATGAGGCCTGTAAGACCTTGGAAAAGGCCCTGAAGCCCATGCGAACCAAGGCCACCCCCGAACCCGCGCTGCAAACGCGCCCCCCATCCCCCGGCAACACCGGCATCCAGCACATCCTCGAACAACGCCAAAAACGCCAGGCAGTGGTCGTGGTTGGATTCCCCGGCACTACCCTCAAACACGAACATCGTTTCCCCCTCGAAATCATCCAGGAAGCCTGCAGCGATCTCGGCTCCCGTCTCTTCCTCCGCATACGCGACAAACTGGGCCTCGCCTACTACGTCGGAGCACAGCAATTCGCTGGCTTGCTGCCAGGTTACTTCGCCTTCTATGCGGGAACCTCACCCGACAAGGCCGCCCGGGTGGAGAAGGAAATCCTGAAAGAAGCAGCCAACCTAGCGCGCAACGGACTCACCAAGCAGGAACTGGAACGCGTCAAGGCCAAGATCCTCGGCCAAAAGAAGATAGGCCGCCAAGACCTAGGCCACCTCGCCTTGGGCCTCGCTCTCGATGAACTCTATGGGCTAGGATTCACATTTTCCCAAACCGAGGACGCCCGCTACCAGTCCGTGACCCTCCAAGAAGTCAAGGAAGTGGCCAAGCTCTACCTGAATCCCGAACGCGCCGTTGTGGTCACCCTCACCGGCAGCGAAACCGCCGATCAAAACGAAAACTCGTAGTCGGCAGAGACCGCAGACGCCCCCCGGCTCGCACCTTGCTCGATTCCCTTCTGGATTCGCTGCATAGCCGTCCGCAGGTTCGCATGGCGAAATACCGAAGTGCCGCACACAAACATGTCAGCCCCAGCCCGGGCACACTCGCGGGCAGTAACCGCATCCACCCCGCCATCAACGCAGATCCTAAAATTCTTCCCAAGGGCTCTGCGACGCGCAGCCGCGTGCTGCACCTTCGGTAAGGTCTCCCCAATAAAAGACTGGCCCCCAAAACCAGGATTCACGGTCATCACCAGCAGCAGGTCGATCTGCGACAAATAAGGCTCTACCTGCTGCATTGAGGTAGGAGGATTCACCGCCAAACCCACCTTGCAGCCCAAGGATCGCACCTTCCACAGCAACGAACCCACCTTGTCACCCAGCTCCACATGCACCGTGATCTGATCGGCACCAGCCTTCTTGAAAGGCTCCAACAAAATCTCCGGCCGCGTGCACATCAAGTGCACATCGAAAAACATCTTCACCCGGTTGCGTAAGGCCTTAACCACAGCCGGGCCAAAAGAAATGTTCGGCACGAAGTTGCCGTCCATGATGTCCAGATGCAGACAGTGTGCCCCTGCCCGCTCAACCCGCTCCGCGTGGTGGCCAAAACGGGCGGGGTCCGCCGCCAGCAATGACGGCGCAATCACGAAGCCTTCAGGCAGAGTCGGGTTCCTCATCTCTCAGATCAGGATGCAAAACTTCCCCCAAACAGACTTGGATAACAATAAATCACAAGGCGGGAATGTAAGTGTGGAACGAGCTGATCGCGGGTGCTGATCCCCGATACCCAGTCAAACCGGCGCAGGAGCCGGATGACCCAAACCAGAGTCCAAGGGCGGAGGGGTCGAACGTTTCGAACCCGCAGCAGCAGCCTCCTCCCGCGCAGCCACTTTCGCAGAACCATCATCCCCGGAAGACGGAGGCGTGAAGCGACCCGTGCGGACAATTTCCTCAACTTGGGGACCGTCCAAAGTCTCGTGGTCAAGCAACGCCTGCGCCAGCAACTCCAGTTTGTCCCGATGCTCATCAATGATGCTCTGAGCACGACGGTAGGCCTCATCGATCAACCCCCGAACCTCCGCATCGATCTCTCTCGCGGTCTGTTCACTGTAGTCCTTGCTGCGGACCATTTCCCGGCCGAGGAAAACATACTCGTTATTGTCCCCATACTGGACCATGCCCAGCTTATCACTCATCCCCCACTGACAAACCATCGCCCGGGCAAGCTGGGTGGCCTGCTGAATGTCTCCCGAGGCTCCAGTCGAGATATCACCACTCACAATTTCCTCGGCAATGCGTCCTCCCATCACCATCGCCAGCATGTCCAGCATCTCCTTCCGACGGCGATTAAACACATCCTCCTTCGGCAAGGACATCGTGGAACCCAGCGCCTGACCCCGGGGAATGATAGTCACCTTGTGCAATGGATGGGTGTGCTCCAAAACGACATTCACCAGCGCATGCCCCGCTTCGTGCCAGGCAGTGATCTTCTTGTCCTGGTCCGTCATTGCCAAACTACGACGCTCACGACCCCAACGCACCTTGTCGCGCGCCTCCTCCAGCTCATGCATCCCAATGGCCTTCTTGCCCAAACGTGCCGCCAGAAGTGCAGCCTCATTGAGAAGGTTGGCCAGCTCTGCCCCCGAATAGCCCGGAGTGCCGCGAGCAATCACCGCCAAATCCACACCCACATCCAGTTTCACGTTGCGCGCGTGCACGTTCAAAATCGCTTCGCGACCACGCACATCGGGCAGGTTCACCGTGATCTGGCGATCAAAACGACCCGGCCTGAGCAAAGCAGGATCCAAGACATCCGGACGATTGGTCGCCGCTATGATGATGATCCCCTCCTGGGTATCGAAACCGTCCATCTCTACCAGCAACGCATTCAGCGTCTGCTCCCGCTCGTCATTGCCGCCACCCAAACCATGTCCCCGGCTGCGCCCTACCGCATCAATCTCGTCGATGAAAATCAGGCATGGCGTGCTCTTCCTCGCCTGTTCGAACATATCGCGAACCCGGCTCGCCCCCACACCCACAAACATCTCGACGAAATCCGAGCCACTGATGCTGAAGAACGATGCATCCGCTTCGCCCGCAATAGCCTTGGCGAGCAGCGTCTTGCCCGTCCCGGGCGCACCCACCATCAAAATGCCCTTGGGAATCCTCCCACCCAGCTTCTGGAACTTCTTGGGATCCTTGAGGAAGTCCACCAACTCCTCGACCTCCTCCTTCGCCTCCTCAATCCCTGCCACATCCTTGAACGTCGTCTTGTTCCGATCCCGCGTCAGCATTCGCGCCTTACTTTTTCCAAAGCTCAAGGCTCCCTTGCCGGCCATACGAATCTGCCGAACCAGAAAAAACCAGATGAGAAGTGCCAACAAGATAAACGGCAGGAGGGAATACAAAATCCCGAGCAGCAGAGTGTTTGGCTCATCAGTCTCAAATTTCCCCGAGCTCAGCAGCTTCTCCTCAACACTCTCCAACAACCGCGTCTTAATCCGAAAAGGCTTGGCCTCGCTGGTCTCGGTTTCTTTATACTCGCCCTCAATCTCATGAATCTTGTCGGATTGAGGACTGTAATGGATGACCCCCTTGGTGATCCTGTCATCGTTCACCAAACTGATAAACTTCTCGTACTTAAGTGTCTCAGTAGCAACACCCGTCTGCTCGTGAAACCTCCAGAGGATCGGAATCATCGCCAGGATGGCGATCCAAATTAACCATGTACGCGGCGGCACGCGAAGCTCGGGCGGACGCCGATCTCCCCTTCCATTAGGACCTGTTCGATTATCAGCCATTCAACAGCAAGAATTTGCGAAAACCTATCACCTACCGTCGGCACACGCAACCGACCATTATGCGAATTCGTTAACCATCACCGGCAAAAGGTGTTAGCTCGCCTAACGCACCCACTAAACCTCCGGAAGCAACTCCCAGAATAAAAACCTCCGCGTCGATTCCTTCACTTGACCTGACTCCCCGATCCTCAAGCCCTCGACCCAGATAATCTCGCCTCCTTCAACTTGAGCCACCAACCGGCGTCTACGCTCACCTGCAGGGATCTTGGCGGAGACAAACAAGTCTTGCAGTTTTGCCGATTTCCCCAAACCCAGCGGAGCGAACCGGTCTCCTGGCCGCCAATACCTCAGGATCAGCTTCGCCCCGATTCGGTCAGCATCAAAGACCTCCCGCCCAGGCACCAGATGGGTCCGCCAGTCTCCAAGGCCCCTCCGGGATCGAATCCGCCAACGAACACGCCGCCCACCAAACTCCAAACACCCTGTTCTGCCCTGAATCTCAAAGCTGCGCTCCCCCTCTTGAAAAGCGACCCCCACAGCCTTCTTCACCTCCAATTGGCCGCCCGGTCTCAGCACTACCGCACGATCCCGGCCAATCGACCAACTCCGGTCGGGTTCGCACCGCAATCGCTCGACTAAATCGAACTCGGGAGGCACTCCGTTTGCGATAAGCTGCCGAACCACGATCCGGCGCTGCACGGCTACCGGCATTTCCCCCCACCCCATTCCATCAGGGCGTTCACACCACCAATCCAACTCCGCCTCCACAAGATCCGACTCATCGCGCAAGATCTCCATCGTCCTGCCAACAACCCCGAACACGTTCGACCGCGCCACATCGCTCAACAGCGGCAATAGCAGCCGCCTCACCCGGTTCCGCAATGGATCAAGCTCGCCATTGCTGCCATCTTCCCTCCATTTCAAGCGGCGCTCCCGAGCCTCCGCCAATAACTCTGCCTTTGGAAACCCCAGTAACGGCCGGACCAAGTGCAGCCCCGGGTCAACCGGGGATACCCCCATAATGCGCATCCCCCCCAAACCGCTAACCCCGCTGCCCCGTAACAGCGGGATAAAAAACAACTCAACCTGGTCGTCGGCGTGATGCGCCAGAATGATCCTGCGGGCTCTGACCTGATGTGCGGTGCCGGCAAGAAATGCATGCCGCAGCTCTCTCGCTGCAACCTCAAGGGAAACCTTTCGCTCCCGCGCCTCCTGCTCCACATCACCTCGTCCCACCCAGAAAGGCAGGCCCAAGCGCCTGGCGAGCCCGGCTACGAAACGTTCGTCAGCCATACTTTCTCGCCCCCTCAACTGATGATTAAAGTGGGCGACCTGCAGATCCCATCGCCACTTGTCCCGCAGCGCATGCAATAAGACCAGCAGAAGCGTGGAATCCAGTCCTCCAGATACGGCAACCAGCAAACGCGATCGAGCCGGCAGGAGTCGCTCCGCTCGAAGCATCTCCTCCAACCGCCCACATAGTCCTGCGCTCACGGCACCTGCAGAATGCGATAGAACACCATCTGGCCGCCTGTCCATGTGGTGTCAGCGAACGATGCGGTTCGCCCACTGGCCACCACTGTGGTGAGCACCGTCCAGTTCACCATGTCCGTCGAACGGGCCACTTCATACCGCTCACCGTCCACGGTATTCCAGTCCAGCTTGATCTCGGTGGGTGAAACGATGCTCAGCTGCGTCCCGAAGGCACGCCCGCTCAGTAACACCCCGTTGGAGGAAGTCACCGCGCGTATGGTAAAGCTCAAGTCCTGCGCCACTGACGGCCTCACCTGCAAATACCAGTCCCCGAGCAGAGACGCCGGATCACCGCTGGAAGTCCTAAGCACGATCTGCGGAGGAACTACCGGATCCCCCAAGGAACTCCGATAGGCAAAACCGGGAACAGGCGGAGCCGCATACTCCAGCAGCAGCTCAGCCGCCTGGTTCAGTCCGTAAACCTCAAACAGCGCCGCCGACCTGTCCACCGGAACACTAAGCAGGAAGTAGGTAGGGTTCACCTCGCCAGCAGGAATCGAGTAAGTCGTTGGCACCCCGTCCACCAGGGGAATGACGTTGGGAGGAATCGTCAGGTCCTGCGTGACCGTCAGCACACCGTTCACATCGGCACCATCGCGGTTCGCGACCGCCACGTAATACCAGCCCGGCTGGAGGAAGGGATCGGTAAAGTAATCGATCCAAACCACCTCATCCGTCACCCCAGGGTTCTCACCGGCAAAGCCGTAACGCACAGCGTCCGGGAATGGCAGCGACCCCGGAAACACCCGGCTCACATACATGTCCAGATTCCCATCCAGACCGTCCAATCGCACCTCCACACCGGAAGCATATTCCGACACCTCGAACTCAAAGTAACGGAAGCCATTGGTCGATGGCATGCTCACGGCCTGCGGCAATCGATCCCCCAGCGTCACCAGATCCGCATACTCCCGGGCCTCCAAATTGTAAGTCACACTGTTGGTCTCGGTGTTCATCACGCCCAAGTACCAAAGCCCATTGTCCAGCGGCACCGGAATGGAACGACGGGTTATGATAATCCAGTCAGCCGCGTTGGTCGGATTCAGGCTCGCGTAATCAAACTCCCCGGCAATCGGACGCGGCAAAGGATTTGGCACCGCCGTCGCTTTCCTCAAATAAAGGTCGGCATTCCCGTCCTGGGGCAACAACTCGAACATCACGTGCGTCGTGTTCGTGCTCTCCACCCGGAACTGGTAATACTGCATGACATTCGTCGTCGCCGGCACGGTGTTAGTCACCGGGATCCCGTTGGTCAGAAACGGTGCGGTAATCAATGCCGTGTCAATCGCGTCGAACTCCGCAGTAATGTGAAAGGCATTGGTCTCGTTCGCCTGCGCGTTCATCACCCCCAGATAGTAGCGCTGGCCCTGGATCAAGGGCGGAACAGTGTTCGTGGTCAGCACCAGCACTTCACCATTGGTGCTGCCCGTGCTGATAATCACGTCCGTCGGGTTGTTGCCAGTGGGAAGACCATTGGTGTTATACATCAGGATAAAGCCACCGCTCCCAGAAGAGAGCTCCGGCAGCTTCAGGAGGACATTCGTCGCAGCCGATGCCGCCAACGGCGCCTGCACGGAAAAATACTGGATCTCGTCATTCGCGATGTAGTTCGTCTGCTGGACACAGGCCGTGTCAAATATGCCAAACAGGGTGTCCCCCAGCTGGCAGGGGAGCAGCGGCGTCACCGGTGGGTTGGTGTTCGCAAAGATGAAACTCAGGGTCCAACTCAGCAACTCCGGCGTTGGCACAATACTGCCCCCAACCCGGTCATCAATCATCTCGAGGGTCCAGGTCCCAAAAGGCGACTCCCCTTCCAATGGACGCATCAGGTCTTCCTCGGGCAGGAAGTAAGCCTCGCCACCCTCCAGGATTTCCACCAGCGCCACGGTGTCGACCAGGGCTCCGCCACCGCTGGCCGTCCGAATCTCAAAATGCGTCGAACCACCCCCGGCAAACCAGAAAGCCCCCTGCTGCTCCCAAGCGTCATTTTCCACCTGAATCCAGCTGGCTAGCGAGTTGTCCACGTAGATACCCACGGCCTGGGGAACACCCGCAGGCACGTCCGGATTTCGCTTCAGGAACATTGTGACTGCATAATGTGCTCCCTGTACGGTGTTCACATCCACGGACAACGCAGCTGGAGTTACCCCGGGAATCAACTCCACATAATTCGTTCCCTCAAACGCTTCAGCCGCATCCGCATGAACCGCCACATCTCCCCGCGATACAGACCAGGATCCCAAGGTCATCGGCGCAGAGTAGATCCCAGTGGCATAGTTCTCAAAACCGTCGACATAAACCGACCGATTGGTCCCGACCACAGAGCCGAGACTATTCGTGAACGGACCGGTAGCAAATTTAACCGGCAGCGTCGTCAGGTTGGTTTCTTCCGTGAAAACGGTGTAAAACTCGCTCTGCGTGAACACTTCCGCCGTGTAAGTCCATCGCGTCGCCGTGGTTGAGGGCGCAGTGCTCCCCCCCTCGTTCACCACAATCATCAGGTTCGTCGACGTACCAGGCCCGAAAGGCACGGTAAAGGAACGCGAACCACCGATTAAACCGGTTTTGAAAATCGCCTGCCCGTCGTAATAGACGGTGAGTCGATCCGGCACCACGTAGAACTGATAGTCCACCTTGAGAATCCCCTGCCTGACTCCGGTATGAATAACCTGCCGGTCCTCCTCAGGCCCACCGGTCGAGGTTCTGGAAACCACGTTGGTCTTGAACAGGGTCGCCCCGTAACCGTTCGTGCTGTCCGAACCACGGTTCTCCGCCAACAGGATTCTCGTCCCCTGCGGGCTGATCAGGTGAAACACCAAATCGGAAGCCCTGGCATGCTCGGTCCGCACCCCAACCCTCACATCCAACACCGGACGTTCCTCCGGCACAAAAATCTCGGATCGCGTCACCGCGTCGTCCAGCACGGGTAAAGGGGTATCCTTCGACTGCACACCACCGCGGTTGACTGCGTTCAAGTCCAGTTCCAACGTAACCTGAAGCCGGAAGGTCACCGCCTGGTCGTTGGGATTATACACACCAATGAACATCTGCCCGGCATTCAGCGGCGGCGAATCTTCACGGGTGATGGTCAGGGATCCGCCGTCCCCGGGAATACGCGCCATCTTGTCGTAAAGATCGAAATCCGGCAGCTGTTCCCGTCGCAAATACAAATCCAACGGCAGGGTGGGCGACATCGCAGACAGTGCAGCCGTGAGGCTCACTGCCTCGGGCGGAACATTCGTGAAGAAATAGACCCACTCGTTGGGTGGCACGGTTGCCACTACCCCGTCGTCCCCAAGCTCGTTGGGGGTCAGCAGAATGGTCAGCTCATCGAGGCTTCCGACATTGTTCGCCCCCTCATCCACCACGCTGAACATCCAGACCCCCTGGCTCGTCTGGCCAATGAAGTTCTTCAAGCTGCCGGGACCATCACTGTAGACCATGTTGCGCCCAAACCGGGATTGCGCCGCAACAAATTCCGGCTGCGGTATGACGTCTGCAACGGTCAGCGGATAGTAGTTCGTTAAGGTCAGATAAAGATCATCCCGCGTGTTGTGGTTCTGTAAAACCGCATACTGGTCGTCATGACTCAGAATCCCCACCAGATCACCAATATTCTCATGCCGGAATGTTGGCTGTGCCATGGCATTCACAATCCCCACGGGCTCGCCCATCGGGAAGGCAAAGGCCAGCACCCCGCCCGGATCCTCGTTCGACCCATCCGGAATGGCTACCGGCAATCCCCGTGCATACAGCCTCTGGTTGCCAAACTCGTCCTCGTCACTGAACGGCAGGTCCGTGGATTGCACCACCAGCCCAAACTCTGAAGCCTGCTGGTCCTCCGCCTTCACGCCGACATAGAAAATGTCGCTGGTTGTGGCGTTGGTATACACGATCAACTCCGTTCCCCCACGGGAGAGGGACTTGTCGGCGCCGGCCACCGCCAGAGGGTCGAGCAACAGCAACCCCGGATCCTTGGTCACATAAAGATCGATATCCGACTGGAAATTCCTCGGCTTGCTCAGGTTTGGCGGCAGGAAAGTAATAAAGGCCACGTTGCTGCCGTTGGTTAAACCGCTCATCGCCTGGTTGGTGAAGAAGGTGTTGGTGAAAACATAGAAGGACCACTGGTTGGCCACTCCGTTCGTGCCCGGCGCCAGCTGGAAGTTGGCCCCCGCACGCTGCTGGATTACCGCCACGCCGTTCGTCAAAACCCGCGGAGTCAGAAGATCAAAGGCAGGCGCCTGCCACTCAACACTCTCAATGGCGTTCGTTACAAAGTTGTCGCCGGCCGTGATCACCAGCGCGTAGTCCTGCACCACATTGTTGGTGTTGGCCGTTACTGAGTTCACATTCACCTTCCGCCCCAGAACCGTGACGCTCACCTGATACGCGTTCGTCGAGGCTTCCTCCGCCCCCGGCATAATCACGTTCTCCACGTTGTTCACGACGTCCGACACAGGAATGGTGTTCGTCTCCCGCGGAGAATTGAAATCAGAGTCCCCCACAATGTAGTTGCCCCAAAAGACCTGCTTCGTGACCAGATTCGTAATCACGAGGTCCAAATCGTTCACCAGCTTAATGGCCGCACCCGGATTACCCGGCGGATCCGTCCACACCAAAGTCGCCCGGAACGGCAAATACTGTGCGTCATTGGTGAGAGTCACGATCCAGGTATGTGACTGCCCCGTAGCCAGGACGTTCGTCGCAGCATCGGCAAAATACCGGGTTGACCATTTCTCCTCCGGCTCCGAATCCATCTCCGGAACAATACTGTTCGTCAGGTGCGGCAAACCCCAACCCTGATGGTTGAGAATCTTCTTCACCTCCAGGTTGTAATCCACATTCACCGGCCGGGTCCCGTGAATCAGCAGGGCCTTCAGGAGTGCAGCACTATATCCCTGCTTCAAGGAGGTCTCGTAAAATTCCTGCATCAAGGCGAGCATGCCCGACACCACCGGAGCCGACATGCTGGTACCCGACTCAAACCGATAGTAGGGCTCCGTATTCGTGGTCAAAGCCTCGACAACCGGGTAGGACGGATTGTTTGTCGCCCAGTCGTTGTTCAAATCCCAAGCCGCTGACCGCGCAGAAAGCATGAAACTCCCGGGAGCAACGACATCAGGCTTGAACCGGCCATGTTCCCCCTCCCGCCCCACCCCGACGTTGCCCCGGCTGGAATACGATGCCACCTCGTTGTCGCTGTCCGTCATCGCGAGAAACGGCGCATTCGTGATCACAAACTCGTTGGTCGTCCCCTCAATGATATTGGTGATGTAATAGGCGTTGGTGATGAATCGCGGTTGCTCAATTGCCCCTACAGTAATCACGTTTTTCGCGGTGGCCGGGCTACCGATGGTTCCCGACTGCCCCCGCAAACCGTTGTCACCGCCGCGACCACTGTTGCCGGCGGAAAAGACAAACAACACCGGCTGCATCCCGGGCACGTCAGGCAGGGCATCCCGACTGGCAGCGTCATACGAAACCGCCGCCACGTCATAAGCATAGGAATCCAGGTAGTTCCAACTGTTGTTGGACACGAGAAGGTTGGTCTCCCCCCTGCGGCTGTAATACTCGGTCGCCGCCTCCTCCTGCATGTAGATGTCCGAAACCAGCGGCCCCAAGGCCAGGTCAATCGGCAGCACATACACCTCGGCCTGCGTGGCCACACCCGAAAACAAAGGCTCCATCAAGGAACCCACAACGTTGCTCACACTCTCCGACATCGCACCATCACCCGCCAACGTGCCCGCTACATGAGTGCCATGCCCGCTCGGGTCTACCATTACAAAACTGTTGGTGTCACTCGTAGTGACCCTGCCCGCCAGGCCCGGATGCTCCCGGTCCACCCCGGAATCATTCACATTCACCAACACCCCGGCACCGCTGAGCCCCAGATAGCTGCCGTTCGTGTCGTTAATCGACGCATCCTGCGTCACCCCAACCCGCACCCGGGCCAGGTCGTTCAACAACACACGCTGATGGGCTGTCTCGATGCGCTGCACCTCAGGCAGCCTGGCAAGCTCAACCAGCGCATTTCCAGGAGACCGCACCACCATGACCGGACCAAAGGGAGACCTCGTCTCCCCCTCAATGCTCACACCCAAATCCGTCAACCGAAGCACGGCCTCGTCATGCACACCGGGATACAGCACCACGCTCAAAAGCTGCTGCGGATTCAACCATTCCTCCTCCACGGCGACCGATAGCAATCTGCGCGATAGCTTGTAGTAGGGCGCAAACGGAATGACGGTCCGCACCTCACGATGCGCCGCCAAGCCTTCGGCCACCGCATCCGATGCCCGGACCAGGGCGGCGTTATTCGGCACATAAGCAACAAACTCCGCCCCCTCAGCACTCAGCAAATCATACAGCTCGCGGTTCAACGCACTTCGGAACTGCACCACAAAACCCCCGGGATTCTCGCCCGCCTGCAAATGCGCCGGTATCGCCAGATCCGTCCCAAAGTCCGTGTCCAGGAAAGCGTTCTCCAAAAGAATCGCAGATTCCCGCCTCGCCAATGCATCAACGGAGTCTCCGGTGTTCACCAGCAAATACGGGTCCCGCTCCACGGCTGGATCCTCACCGGATCCTGTCTCCGCCTGCCCGTGAAAAGCATCCGAACCAGCTGCATCCAGCTGGCTAAGCAGCGCAAAAGGCGATTGACGCCCTACCCCGGCACCATCCCTGGCGCTCGCCGGCGACATAGCCGGCACAGGCCGCTCCACCGGGACCGGCGCAAGTTGACGGTCCAACCACAGGAAGAAAGCCCCCGCGAACAACAACGCGAGGCTGATAAATGACCATGTACGACTAGAGAATCGCATACTTAATCCACTGGGAGGATCTCGAAATCCTCCACCACCGCGTTGTAGAACACATTGGTTCCGGCCGTGCTCCGCTCAATGCGAAAACCGGTCTTGGTCAGCACTTCACCGACAATCTGATAATTCGTGCAAAGATTGAAAAACGGCCCCGGGGTCAATACCAGGGAACGCTCGGCAGGCTTCAGCGCCTGGCCGTAGGAGTAGACTACAAAGTAAGGCTCATCCTTGCGCACCAGGCCCAGCATCTGACGCGGGATCGCCTCGTAGACTGCGTCGTTCACCCGCGCCTGACCAACCTGCATCCCCGCAAGATTCAGATAAGGCGACTGGTCCGTCAAAACCGGCGCCGACAAAATCTCGCCCATGGTCTGATACTGCCCACTCGGCCGCATCATCCGGTTGGTGTTAATCCCCAGCACCAGCCGGTAAAACTGGTCGGACGCCCGGAGTTCAACATCCGGATCAATGTAAAGAGGCAGATAGGCCGAGCTGTCGCTCCGTGAATAGTTCCATCCATCTCCCGGGTTCAAGGAAGACACCGTGTTCGTGAAGACCCGCATCCCGCCAAATACCGCCGCCCAGGCCGCTTCATTGGTCTGGTTCACCGACAACAGCCCCTGAGTCATGCTCTCCGTCACGGCCGTGGTGAAAATGTCCACCAGCTTCCAGTCATTGGTCGGATGGCTCCACATGTTGAGTGGCGTCTCCCCGGCGTGATCTACCCAATCCATCAGCGGAGCCACGCCGGATTTGAGGTAAACCGTCTGCCAGGCCGTCCCCCGCGGAACCCGCCCGATCGCTCCCACATTCGCCATCGCACTGCGGCTAAGCTCATAGTCGTCCGCCTGTGTGAGGCCGGGATCCTGCAATGCCGGATTGTAGGCAGCGGTTTGACCACTCAACTGCTTGTTGGCCCTGCCACCCCAAGGACTGTAGCGGGTGTTCACTTCACCCAGGTTCGGCAGCCCGGGCGTGTAACCTTCAATGCCCCCGCTCGGACGAATCGGAACGACGTTGGTCGGATTTGCCAGTTCGGTGGAATACAAATCATCAAAGGTATAGTGCACCAATGGATCGTTGGCCTGCCAACTCATCCGCTGCAACAACCTCCTCGCAGGGGTAAACGGCACCTGCATGCTCACCGCGGGGATCTTTGTCCGCGTCATGTCGAACAACGGCGGCAACCCCATAAACATGCGAAACTCATCAATCGCCCTCTCCCGCTGCATGCCGCTCACCGGATCCTCACTCCAGTTCGACCAGTCCGCCCGGGCAGCCACATCGTTGGTCGAAACGAATAGCTGGTTTGTAATACCCGCGGTCATCGAGTTGATGCTGTTCACCAGTCGGTTGGTAAGCCAAAAACGCCCCGGATCCAGACTGCTGCTGCCAAACGCGTTCGTGTCCGCCCCCATGAACCGCTGCACATGAAAACCGCAGACCAGCGGATTCAAGGTGACCAAATCCACAATCCGCTCCTCCCCGTTCACTGGAACAGTGGCCGCATACAACAAACGGTTGGTGACCTCCAAATGCCAGTCCGGCACAGCATAACCCGGACTGGGATCATAGAAGACCCCGCTAACGTTGGTCATCAAGGGCGACGCAGCCCTCCCCGGCAGATAACTGGAACGTGGAATGAATGCGACCTCGTTGGTAAATACCCTGAACTCCCGTGCATCCCACAGATTCAATACCAGGTTCGTCCCCACAACCGGATACGGCCCCTGTTGCATCACCAAACCCTGCCGCCCACCCACCGATGCCAAACGGTTGCTGTCTACCAGCGCCATCGTGGTCACGTTGGTGAAGAACAAGGATACGACCTGCCCCGACGCAAAGGCCACGTTCTGTGTGTAGGCGTTCCAGGACTCCAGCCCGAATACGTTGGAAACACCAATCTCATACCCCTGCTGGAAAGTCACCGCAGTGCTGGCAGGCGTCGGCTTGGTCGCCCGCATCCGACGCGTCACCAAAACCTGGCTCTCATAGTAGAATTCATTGAAGCTCGGCCAACCCTTCTCCACCCCAACCACCCAGGGCACCCCATACAGGTTGTCTCCCGGGACCACCTGGGAGACCGATAGCGGATTCGAAGGATCCAGCCACCTCGCCAATCGCAGCGGCGCAGCATTGGTCACTTCCTGATATCCCATGATCTTCAGGACGCGGTTACCCCCGGCCGTGTCCCAGTCAAAGATCGGACGAAATACTGTCGGCGTCACCAGTGAGGTCTTCGCGTCCGGATCACTGGAATCAACCACGGAGGGATCCAACGCCAACTCTCTGGAAGCCCTCAACTCGAACGGCATCTCGTTCGCATCCAAGAGATTCACCGCCAACTGCATCGCACGATGCACCGCACCAGAATAAAAGTTCGTCGGATAAATCTGAATACCATCCTCCAACCCATTCGGCAGAATGTCCTTCATCGTCTCCTTGATAATGGCATCAGCCGCCAGCATCAGGAAATCGTGCCGCCCCCGCACCGTCGCATTCCAGTTCGTCGGATTCAGGATGTCCCCGGCAAATAACTGCGGCTTACCCTTGGCAACCGAACCACCCAACCGCCAGTTGCCCGCTGGATCCACATTGGGCGTATCCCATGTGCCATTCACAAAATTCAGATTAACCCGACCCCTCGCCGCAGGAATCGAGTCCGTCCCCATCTGCGAAATCAACCGGTAAAATGCATACCGGTTCGTCGTATCCGGCTGAGGAGGATTGCTATTCGAAGGGTCCAAGGCCCCGGCTACCATCAGCCGGCCCGTGAAATTGGTGCCCGTCCTGGCCGGATCAAACAACTCCGACACAGTCCGATACTCGCGCAAGCCTTCCCCGCCAGGGAATGGTGCCGTGATCGGATCATTCGTCACCGCAGTTAGCGGCAGCAGGCTGAACCGATCTCCGTTCGCCTGATACCGATAAACGTTCGCCGCATAATAATCCACGGGGTCCTGGCTCAACCGAACCGCAGAACCTATCGGCCAGGACAAATTCATCGGACGCGGCACCAGCGGGTCCATCCCGTGCCGATACTTGAAAATGTCCATCGCGTCCATGAACGCAAAACCGGAATGCGCAGTGAGCAGCTCAGGCTGATAGCCATACTGCGTCCAGGGATAATAGGTCGGCAGCCACGCCCGCAAAAAGGCAGCCAGGTTCAGTTCGTGCGCCCCCACACTCTGGTTGCGGTTGTACAAGGCCTCCCGACTCGCCGTCACCGCCCCACGCAACCGCAATTCCTTCGACTGATTGTGAATGTAGTTGAGGTTCAGGCTCCGCCCCGCAGGCATCGCCACGTAGGCATAACGCGCAATAAACCGGTTCGAGCTCGAATGCACCAAATCGGGCTGCTCCAGGACACCCACCCACTCCGGATCGCCCCAGAGAAAATTCGTCCGCAACAGCCCACTGAAGGGATCCAACGTCGGCTGTCCCCCCGCCATCACGTTTACCCAACCGTTCGTCTCAAACAAACCGTTGCGGTTCAGATCCAGAAAAAAGCGGAAATCATACTGGTCCTGCGCCACCGTGGGCCCCTTGTTCGTCCGAATAAAAACCGGCGGACGCGGATCCAGGAAAAGGTTCCCCAAGTTAAGCCGAAGATCGTCCAAGGTCAGCGGAGCCCCATTGGCATAGGTGTAAGCCACGTTCTCCACATTCGCCAAACCGGAGATAAAGCCGTCCCGGTTGACGTAGTTCGTGGAAACAAAATAATCGAAATCCGACAGGTTGTTGGAGGCCGCAATCCTCGACAACAATTCCGACTGCGCACGGGCCAAACCAGCATCGGCCGCCAGCCTCGCAGCTGTCTGGTTCCCGGTCACGGCAACCGAAAACCTCTCCCGACGACTGATCCCCAGAAAGACGACGGCCATTACGGTCACCACCGATAACATGATCAGCGTGATGACCAGTGCGACCCCGCGTTGGCGCTGCAACTTCATGGCTTGTTAGGAAGCAATTTGGAGGCACTCCGCAACGGAATGCGCTGTTCGAAATAGTGAATTTTGGCTGCCTGCTCCCGCAGGAACTCCGCACGCACCCGGGCGTTAGGCAGGCCATTCAAACGTCCCACCACCTGAGGCTCCAGCACGCCCAACTCCACCTGCAGGGAAGCCGGCATGCCCTCACCCACGAAATAATACCGCCAGGTCTCCGGATCCCCCGCCACCGGCTGGAACGCTACCTCCCCGGGATAGGCCAGGAAGTCCGGCGGGTTCAACATCATCCCGTCGCGCGAACCCACCGCCTGCCAAACCGGCTGCCCCCTCGAGTCCAACGGCGTGACTTTAAAGTGCACAATCCCCCCCGCCACCTGACTGAACCGCGCCCAGTCTATCGGTCGCACCCCCAGCGCCTGATTCAGCGGATGCGTCAAATCCTGAATCGGCGCCCCCAGGTAACGCGGCTCGGCCTCGCTCGGATCCATCGGCTTCAAGGTCGGCACCTCAAAGGAACGACGTGCCAACCATCCCACACCCTCCACCGCGTAGTTCGTCGCATATTGCGGATAAACCAGCTCGTTCGGCGTCAAATTCGTCCGCGCCAAAACCCGGTATACGGTCGCCTCCCATACCTCGTTGGATGTGCTCTCCCGGCTCGGCCGTAAAAAGTAAATTTCGTCGAGGTAGTTCTGCTTAAGGTTGTCAGGCCAAGTCGAGCTGTCGTCAGGATCGTAACCCGGCAGCTCCAGGCTCGCCCCACGAACCGCCAGTCCCGCATAGAAATTCACGTTGTTCGTCGTCAGCCCCTCCGGCGCTTCCATCTGCTCCAAATCCCTGCGCAGCAAATCCATGACCGCCCGTCCCCCCTCCATTACATCCACCTGCGCCGCATTGCTCCGCATCGCACGTTGCGTCTTGTCAAAAATCTTGAACAAAACGAACACGATCAGCGTCAGCACGCTCATCGCCACCATCAATTCAACCAGCGTGAAAGCCAGCCTGCCGCTTCGGCGTTGTCTCAAGATGAACATCACGGCGTTACCCTCTGGTATCCACCCGGAAGCACGTAGCTTACCGCGAATTCCGGATCATTCTGCACCGGATACGAATACAACCGGCCACTCAGCACGGTCCGCATCACCATCGGATCATTGTAAACCCGCCACCGGCGCTCCCCGTTGCGGGTCGACTCCAGCGCCGGCCCCCATAGGTTCAAAGTCAGCTGCGAAAAATTCGCGCCCTGGTTCACGGCCCGCATGAACCGGTTCGAACGCACCAGGATCTGGTCCGCAGTCAAGCCGGGCACACCATAGTCAATCCAGCTCCTCGGATAATGCCCCAGCGGCGCAACCTCCGACTCCACCACGTAAGTGAAGGCCAGATCCCGCCCCACGCTGCCTTGTGCCGTGGCGGGACCACTGATCGATCTCATCAAGGCAGCCACATAATTCGTCACCTGCACCCCGTTCCGCACCTCCAGCTTGGGCCGCCCCAGCAAACCAATCATGTGCAGGCCATTGGTCAGGTCATACCGGGTCCGGTAAGTCCCCTGCACACCCAATCCCCGCAGGGCATTGCCAAAGGGTCGAAGCGGCTGTTGCGGGTTTGTCAGGCGAGGATTCACCCACAGCACCGGCCCGTCCTCCACGTTCGCCACAACGATCCCCAACACATGGTTGGTCAAATAATCCAACCCGTTGGGCCAATCTACCGGCCTCCCGTTGGGACCGTTCAACCCCTCCAATTCCCGCCCGTTCCGAATCGCCTCCAGCAAGATCAGGCCATCCTGATTCATCAAGGTGTCCTCGCGGTTCTCCTGCTGAACCTGCAAGCCCGTCGGCAGAACACCAATGATCGCAACCAAGGCAATGGCTATCACCCCCAGCGCAATGGCCACCTCCACCATGGTGAAACCATCACGACCCCAAGAAGGCTGGCCCCTACGCTCCCGCTCTGGCTGTGTTAAAATCTTCATAACGCCATCGGCTGAGGTTGGATCGCCGCACGACCCGTCAGGCCACTCACGCGAATCTTCGTCTCCTCATAATAACGATCGTCATTCCGCTTTAGCTCAGGAATATCCACGCTCGTCGGCAGTCCCTGGTTGTTCCTGCCCACCAGCACACTCCCGGGCACGAGCCGAACCACACGATCAGCCGAAACCCGAAGCGGATCCCGACGCAGCTGCCCCGTCGGCTCAAATACCAGACAGCTCAGGAGCTGCCCCGGATAACCCTGCAGCTGCTCCGTCCCGTTAATCGGAAACGGCAGCCGGTTCACCACGTTGGTCCGGAAATCAAAGGGAAAATCCTCCTGGGTCAAGCCGCCATCCGTCGCCACCGCCAACCCCTGCTGCCAAGGAAAGAAACTCCAGGGAGCAACCAGCACCCCCTCAGGTAAACGCAGCCACTCCAACATATACCGCGGCCGCGACTGCCCCGGCTGATCCCCGACCGTCCGTTCCGTGATGATCGCATATGCCCCCATCTGCC